>CAXMSR010000369.1:0-1559 GCA_964195725.1 uncultured Kiloniellaceae bacterium
TCGCACATCATTAAAGAGGTAGAGCGGCTAGAATCGATGATCGAAGAGATCGTCCGCTTCAAAGCGTTGATGATCACGCCCTTCCAGCCCGTCGATCTCTCGCAGCTACTCGAAGAGGTGATGTACTCCTGGGCTCCCGAGCTGACAGCGGCGGGCATGGCCTGGTCGGTGGACACCCAGGGGCGCGCTTTTGAGATAACCGGCGACCTCAACAACCTGAAGCTGGCGTTCTCCAACGTGATCCACAACTCCTTCGAGGCGATGGAGTCGGGCGGCAATATCACGATCTCGGTGTGCGAGGCCGAGGGCAACGACGATATGGTGCTTGTCACCTTCGTTGACAGCGGCAGCGGCATAAGCAAGCCCGATCTGCCCAACGTCTTCGATCCCTTCTTCACCTCGAAGATGTCCGGCCCCGGAATGGGGCTGACGATCGTTCACCGGATAGTAACCCGCCACAGCGGCGAGGTAGAGATAACCAGCGTGCCCGGCGAGGGGACGACGGTCACGATCTCGCTGCCGAAGAAACAGGACAAGTTCATTTGACCCCCGGCGGTGCAAATAAAGAGGGCACAGTACCCGCCGTCAGGGCCGAAGACGAGCGCCACATCGACCGCCTGCTGGAGTACCTGCTGGTGGAGAGGGGGCTGTCGCCCAACACCGTGGACGCCTACGCGCGCGATGTGCGCCTTTTTGCCATCCATCTGGCCGGTACCGGAGGCACTATCGCCGCCGCCAACGGGGCCGGGGTGGTTGAGTTCATCCGTCGCGAGCGCAAGCGGGGTATCGCCGCGCGTACGGTGGCCCGGCGCATAAGCGCGCTAAAGACCCTCTACAAAGTCCTTCTGCGCGACGGCACGGTGAAGGCCAACCCCCTGGAGCGGCTGGACTCGCCGAAACTTTGGCGCACGCTGCCGCGCACACTGAGCGAAGAGGAGGCCAAGGCGCTGGTAGAGGTGCCCGACGGCGACACGCCCAAAGGGCTGCGCGACCGCGCTATTCTGGAGGTGCTCTACGGGATGGGGCTGCGCGTAACCGAGGTCTGCGACCTGAAGCTCTCGGGGCTCGACTTCTCCGTGGGGTTCGTGCGCACGATGGGCAAGGGCTCCAAAGAGCGGCTGGTGCCGCTGGGCGCACGTGCCCGAGAGGCCATCGAGGAATATCTCGCCAGCGGCAGGCCTGCCTTTGCCAAGGGCAAGCCCGGCGAATACCTGTTTTTAAACCGCTTCGGAAAACGCTTCTCGCGCCAATCGGTGTGGAAGCTGGTGAAGAGCTCGTGCGTGCGCGCGGGCCTGCCCACCGACACCAGCCCCCACACTTTGCGCCACTGTTTTGCCTCGCACATGCTCGAAGCGGGGGCCGATCTGCGCAGCCTGCAGATGATGCTCGGCCACTCGGACCTGTCCACAACGCAGATATACACCCACGTCAGCCGCTCGAAGCTGAGAGAAGTGGTGCGCCTGCACCACCCGCGCGGAGACTGAAGTGGAGCTGATAACTTCCCACCTGAACTCGGATTTCGATAGCCTGGGCGCTATGATAGGGGCAAAAAAGCTCTA
>CAXMSR010000370.1:0-1555 GCA_964195725.1 uncultured Kiloniellaceae bacterium
CGGGTCGAGCACGTCGTCCTTTAAAAACCCGAAGTCCTCGGCGGGCGCGCTCTGGAAGAGTTCGAAGAGGCGCTTGTGATCCTCTTCCAACAGGGGGCGCATGAGCACCCTCTTGCCAGTGTTGGTGTTTATGAACTTACGGTATACGGCAAAATTAAACATGCCAATCTCCACCCTCTTGCAGTGTTACCACATTTGAATTAACGCTACTTTAACAGCAATACTCAACAGCAGGGTATAAAAACCGTCCATCAGTCCAAACGTACTAAACCCTGCACAAATGTTTTCAATTCACCTCTAGCCGAGGTGTTCTAAAAGTATACACAACATGCGCCGAAGCGGCTCGGCGGCACCCCACAGAAGTTGGTCGCCCACCGAAAAAGCGGTGAGATAATCGGGGCCCATGCTTAGCTTGCGCACCCGGCCCACCGGCACGGTGAGACCGCCTGTTACCGCTACAGGCGTCAGCTCGCGCAGGGTCGCTTCCTTGTCGTTGGCGACAAATTTCACCCAGTCGTTGTTGGCAGCCAGCATCGCCTCGATATCGGCCAGGGGCACATCTTTTTTCAACTTGATGGTGAACGCCTGCGAGTGGCAGCGCATAGCGCCTACGCGCACACAGGTGCCGTCAACGGGGATCGGGTTTTGCGAGTGGCCGAGTATCTTGTTGGTCTCGCCCTGCCCCTTCCACTCCTCGCGCGTCTGCCCGCTCGCCATGGCGCTGTCGATCCAGGGGATGAGGCTGCCGGCCAACGGAGCGCCAAAGTGCTCGTCAGGAAACTCGGCCATGCGCATACCCTCGGAGATGGCCTCTTCCAGCGCAAGTGCCGTGCCTGAAGGGCTGTCCATCACAGGTGCGCCGATGTCGTAGATTGCGCCCATCTGGCGCGCCAGCTCGACCATGTGCTTGGCGCCGCCGCCGGAAGCGGACTGATAGGTCATCGAGGTGAGCCACTCGACCAGGTCGTTCTCAAAGAGCCCGCCCAGCCCCATCAACATGAGGCTAACGGTGCAGTTGCCGCCCGTATAGTCCTTCACCCCCGAGGCCAGCCCACGGTCGATCACAGCGCGGTTAACCGGGTCGAGCACGATAATCGAATGATCCGCCATACGCAGCGTAGAAGCGGCGTCGATCCAGTACCCCTTCCACCCGCTCTCGCGAAGCGGAGCGTAAACCCTCTCGGTATAAGCGCCGCCCTGGCAAGTGACCACAACGTCGAGCCCCGCCAGAGCCTTCAGATCGTAAGCATCGGCAAGCGGCGGCGCGTCAACACCCACCTCGGGGGCCGCCTGCCCCACCTGCGAGGTAGAGAAAAAGAGCGGCTCAAAACCTTTAAAATCGGCCTCGGCCAGCATGCGCTCCATCAACACCGAACCAACCATGCCGCGCCAACCAACAAAACCTACCCTAATCATCGTAATCACTCCGTCAAAACCGGCCAAAAGTCGAGCACAAAATAGATACTTCAAGTGTAATCGGCAGATAATACACACAACAAGCAAAACCCGCAATCCGACTAATATTCACAAACATTGACACTACCACCGCGCCACC
>CAXMSR010000371.1:0-1555 GCA_964195725.1 uncultured Kiloniellaceae bacterium
CAACCGGACCCAAAGCGGCCGACGACGCAGCCACCGTCCAGAAAGCAGACACCGGACAAGAAGCGGCTACCGGACAAGAAGCGGCTACCGGACAAGAAGCGGCTACCGGACAAGAGGCGGCTACAGGACAAGAAGCAGCCCCGGCTCCCTCCGACGAGACAAAGAGCGAATAGACCTGCGCTACACAAGCACGGAAATACAGAAGAGCCCGACAGCGTCAGCGCGGTCGGGCTCTTTTTTGTTTCCAGCATAGACCTTCGGCGATTTGCCTAAAACAACCCCGGCTGAAGCGATTCGAGCGCGGTCGCCTTTATCGGGTAGTTCCCTGAAAAACAGGCGTCGCAGTAGCTGTACTTTTCACCCATCACTCTTCTCAACCCCTCGCTGCTCAAGTACCCGATGGAGTCGGTGGTAAGAAAGCTGTTTATCTCTTCCAGCGAGTGGGTGGCGGCAAGGAGCTTGTCCTCGGAAGGGGTGTCGATTCCGTAGAAACAGGAGTGGGTGGTGGGGGGCGACGTGATGCGCATATGCACCTCTTTCGCGCCCACCTCGCGCAGCATCTTGACGATCTTTCTGCTGGTGGTGCCCCGCACGATCGAATCATCGATCACGACCACCCTCTTGCCCTTCAGGACGGCGCGCACCGCGTTGAGTTTTAGCTTGACGCCGAAGTGGCGTATCGACTGCTCGGGCTCGATAAATGTCCGGCCCACGTAGTGGTTGCGGATGAGCCCCATCTCGAAGGGGATGCCCGACTCTATCGAGTACCCCATCGCACCGACGATGCCCGAATCGGGCACGGGGATGACCACGTCGGCCTCCACCGGGTGCTGCTGGGCCAGCTCGCGTCCAAACCCTTTGCGGGTGTTGTAGACCGAATGGCCGAAGACGTTGGAATCAGGGCGCGCAAAATAGATGTGCTCGAAAATACACCTTCGCGGAGAAACCTCGGGGAAGGGGCTGTACGATTCCAGCCCCTTGCGGCTGATCACCACCATCTCGCCCGGCTCGATCTCGCGGATGTACTCTGCCTCGATCAGATCAAGCGCGCAGGTCTCGGAGACGACGACGTAGGCGTCGCGCACCTTGCCCAGCACCAAGGGTCTCACCCCGTAGGGGTCGCGCACCGCAATGAGCCTTTTTTCCACCATGGCTACCAAGCTATAGGCACCGCGCACCCTGGACAGCGCATCGACGATGCGCTCGTGCAGCTTGGGCTTGCGGCTTCGCGCGTAGAGGTGCGCTATCACCTCGGTGTCCATCGTCGTCTGAAAAATTGAACCCGCAACCTCCAGCTCGTGGCGCAACTCGGCCGCGTTCACCAGGTTGCCGTTGTGGGCAAAGGCGATGGGGCCGTGGGCGGTCTCTACAAAGCAGGGCTGGGCGTTTTTGAGCTCGCTGGAGCCAGTGGTCGAATAGCGAACGTGGCCGATGGAGTGTCGCCCCTTCAATCGGTTCAGGATCTTCTCGCCGAAGGTGTCCGCCACCAGCCCCATCGCCCGGTGTGCGGTGTGCTCGCGGCCATTGGAGGCCACGATGCCGCAGCTCTCCTGGC
>CAXMSR010000372.1:0-1534 GCA_964195725.1 uncultured Kiloniellaceae bacterium
TTGGCCACTCGCTCAATGGGCGTGGCAACGCCGGTGGGGTTATGCTGGTTCCCTACGGGATCGGCTCGCTGGTGGACGAGTCTCTCTCGGTGGTGAGCGAGGGGGCGGTCTTCGACATCGCCCTGCTCGATTCCAAGGGGCAGCTGGTGTACTCCTCTTGGCAGCACGCCGTCGAAGGCGTCAAGTTGCCCTTCTATCCGGGCAGGCAGTCGGAAGAGACGATGGGCTTGCTGGTGGACAGCATGGTTTTGGGCAACAAAGAGCCGATAAAGAGCGCACTGCTTGAGGGCGTGCCGGTCTACTGCGAGTTCGAGCTTCAGGAATCGATGGTAACGGACTCCTATAAAATGGACGCCCGGCTTGCCCCCATCACCATCGGCGGAGCCCGCTGGACCCTGATGGTGGCCCGGGAGCACGGCCAGCTCTCTGCGACGGAGAACGCGCTGCTGCTCGCCACGCTCTTGGGCGCGGCGTCGCTGGTGACGGGGCTGATCGTTGCCAGTGCCTTTTTTCTCGTTCGTTACCACCGCCAAGCCCGGCGCCACCTCCAGTTTGAATCCGCCATCGCCCTTAGCGCCTCCGCCATCCTCGTTTTAGATGCCAAAGGCAACTGCATCTTTGCCAACCAGGCCTCGAATAGGCTGACCGGCGGCTCTCCGGAGTCTATCTTCGCCGACGACTACGATCACCAGAGCTCCACCGCCCGAAACGCAAGGAGCGGCCCTCAGAACGGGGCCGTTGTAGCGGGCGGGTGGCAGGGGATCAGGAAATTTATAAACAAGCAGACCGGCGAAGAGGTGATAACCAGTGTTATGACCTCGCCGGTCTATGACGCTGGACAATACGTCGGCTTTATCGCCATCCAGCGCGACATCACCGAAGAGGAGCGCGTAAAAGAAGAGCTGGAGGCCTACTCGACGCAGCTAAAAGAGAGCGCCGAAGAGCTGATACGCGCCAACAAACAGCTGGAAGAAGATATCATCGAAAAGAGGCGCGCCGAGGAAGGGGCCGAACTATTGTCGCGCCAGCTGCGGCACAGCCGTACCATGGAGGTCGTCGGCCAGCTGGCAGGCGGGGTAGCGCACGATTTCAACAACGTGCTGGGGGCTATCCTGGCATGCCTCTATATGCTGAGAAAAGCCTCTGGCGACAAGCCCGAGCTGGCCACCGAGGTGGGGCAAATCCGCGACCTGTGCAAGCGGGGCGGCGAGCTGTCGCGCCAGCTTCTGGGCCTTGGGCGCAGGAGCATCGCCGGCGTGGGGCCGGTAGACATCGTGGAAGTACTGGAGAGCCTGAAGGTTATCCTTGGCAGAACGCTGCCCTCCTCGATAAAGTTCGAGATCAAGTTCGCCAGCGACATCTGCGCCGTGGTGGGGAACCGCGCCAACCTGCTTACCACCTTTTTGAACCTCGCGCTGAATGCCCGCGACGCGATGCCCGATGGCGGCGAGCTGAAGATAGTCGCCATCTGTGGCGCTGGCGGTGACGACGAGAGGCCGGTGAAGATAACCTTTGAGGACACCGGGTGCGGTAT
>CAXMSR010000373.1:0-1512 GCA_964195725.1 uncultured Kiloniellaceae bacterium
GGCGGCGAAGCGCAGTTCAAGCCCGACGACGAGACCAGCCTTCGCCTGGAGTTCTTCGTAGAGGACGACACCCTCAACGACATGGAGAGCAAGGGCGTCGCTGCCAGCGCCGAGCGCAAGTTCGGCACCACCACGGCCACAGTCGAGCTGGCGCACAACGAGTCAAAAGACAGATACCTCCCCCCCTCCGACCCCGACTCGCGCGAGCCCTACGACATAAGCCGCGACACGGTAGCCGAAGCGACGACGATCATGCTGGCAGCCTCGTCGCCGGTCAGCGACGACCTCTCGGTAAACGCCTCGCACAAGCAGGACATAACCAGCGGCACCGAAGACGCAGGCGAGCCCGACGCCTTTGCCGCCACCTCTGCCGTGGAGTATGTGCCCGACGAGAAGAACAGGCTGACGGGGCGCACCGAATACCTGAAGGTCACCTCCCACTCGGGGCGCTACTCGATCCTCGGCGAGGCCGGGGCCGCCCACAAGTTCGACGACCTGTCGCTTATGGCGACCCTTAAATACTTCGACGACCAGACCGCCGTCGACTCGTCTTTTACCCAGTTCAGGCTGCGGGTCGGGCTGGCCAGGCGCCCCGTCGCTTCCGACCGCTTCCACGGCCTCGCGATGGTAGAATACAGGCTCGACGACCGGAGCGGCGCGAGCTACAGCTACGACACCACCACCTACCTCGCCTCGCTGGCGGGCAACTACCAGCTGGACGCCAAAACGCAGCTCAACGCCAAGTGGGCGGGCAAGGTAGCCAAAGACCTTGGCACCTCGGCCTACACCGACCTCTATTCCTTGGGGGTTATCCACGACATCCGCGACCGGTGGGACGTGGGGCTGAAATACCGACTGCTGCGCAGCGAGGCCGTCGACACCATCGAGCACGGCGGGCAGGTCGAAGTCGGCTACCGGCTGGAGAAAAATATCTGGCTCACCGGCGGGTACTCCTTCGACGACTTCGATCAAGACCTCACCGGCGAGAGCTTCAGCAACAGAGGCCCCTTCATCAAGCTGCGCATCAAGTGGCCGGTCAGGGATTTCAAGCTGCCCGGCGAGGTGGCCGAGTCCACCGGGGCCTGCGTCGTACCTGCGCCGATAACCGTCATCGTCAAAAACCCACCCGTAAAGTTTGAAGGGCCGATAACCGTCGTTGCCGAAAACCCGCCCGTGAAGATCGAGGGGCCGATAACCGTCCTCGCCGAAAACCCGCCCCTGACAGTGCCAAAGGCTGTGGACGTCAGCCCGCTGGCAGCGATCGTCGAATTTCGCGAAGAGCCCGACAACATCTCCAATATATTGTTTGAGCTTCCACCCCTCGTCGCCCCGATAGTCATCCCGCCGCAGTTCGCCGACCTGATGCCGGTAGCGCCTTCGCAGCCGCCGACGATGGTGATCGACCTCAACATCCTCTTCGCCAGCAACTCCACAGTTATAAGAAAGAGCTATCTGGGAGAGATCAAAGCCGCCGCCGAGATGATGAAGAAATATCCCGCCACCTGGATCATC
>CAXMSR010000374.1:0-1512 GCA_964195725.1 uncultured Kiloniellaceae bacterium
GGACTTTCTACTCTGGACTCTGCACTTCCGCCATTTATTCCGACCCTGTTTTATTGTGGGTCGGAATAAATGGCGGAGGAGGAGGGATTCGAACCCCCGGTGAGTTACCCCACAACGGTTTTCAAGACCGCCGCCTTCGACCACTCGGCCATCCCTCCACGCTATTCTATTTTGTGTTCCAGGCTATTTCGTTATCGTTTCCATGCCGCCCATGTAGGGCCTCAGGGCTTCGGGTACGGTCCCCGAGCCGTCTTCGTTGAGATAGTTTTCCAATACTGCCACAAGGGTGCGCCCTACTGCCAGGCCCGAGCCGTTTAAGGTGTGTACCAGTTCGGTGCCTTTGCCCGCCTTGGGGCGAAAGCGGATGTTGGCCCGGCGCGCCTGAAAATCCTTGAAGTTGGAGCACGAGCTTATCTCTCTATAGGTGTCTTGGCTGGGCAGCCACACTTCGATGTCGTAGGTCTTGGCCGAGGAGAAGCCAAGATCCCCGGTGCACAGCGTTACCAGACGGTAGGGAAGCCCCAGCCGCTTTAAGATCTCTTCGGCGTTGGCCGTGAGCGATTCGAGTTCGTCGAAGGAGTTGTCGGGATGGGCGAATTTGACGAGTTCGACTTTGTCGAACTGGTGCTGGCGGATCATTCCGCGCGTGTCGCGCCCGGCGGCACCGGCCTCGGCCCGAAAGCAAGGCGTGTAGGCGACGTATTTTATCGTCAGTTCGCCCTCTTCCAGCACTTCGTCCATGTGCAGGTTGGTCACCGGAACTTCGGCTGTGGGCACCAGATAGTAGTCGGTGCCACGAATCTTGAAGAGGTCATCTTCAAATTTCGGCAGCTGCCCCGTTCCGCGCATGGCGCGAGAGTTGGTCATGAAGGGCGGCAGGATTTCAGTGTAGCCGTGTTCTTCGGTGTGCAGGTCGAGCATGAACTGGGTCAGCGCCCGCTCCAGCCTTGCTCCAGCGCCCTTGAGGACGACAAAACGTGCGCCAGTTATCTTGGCGGCGCGCTCAAAATCCATGATGTCGAGGTTCTCGCCGATCTCCCAGTGGGGCAGCGGCTCAAAATCGAACTCGCGCGGCTCGCCCCATGTCCGCACCTCCAGGTTCTCGTCTTCGCTGTTTCCGACGGGAACCGACTCGTGGGGGATGTTGGGGATGAGGTCGATCATGGCGTTTAATTCGGGCTCGACCGCTTTTAGCTCTTCTTCCAGCTCTTTAGCGCGCGCGCCTGCGCCCTTCATCTCTTCAAAGAGGTGTGCGGCGTCGCCGCCCTCTTTTTTGAGCTTACCGATCTCTTTCGAGACCTGGTTGCGGCGACCGCGCAGCGCTTCGAGCTCAGCCAGGATATTACGGCGGCGATCGTCGAGCGTCAGGAGTTTGTCCATGTCGAAATCGATGTTTCGGTTGGACAAAGAGGCTTTTACAAGCTCGGTCTCGCTGCGTATGTATTTTATCGGAAGCATTTTCTCTCGCTCTCGTTACTTTCCGGAATTGACCGGTGAGATTCTAGAGGTCCG
>CAXMSR010000375.1:0-1509 GCA_964195725.1 uncultured Kiloniellaceae bacterium
CTGCGCCCCAACAAAGCCCTGGGCCAGCACTTTCTGAGCGACCCCTCCATCCTCTCGCGCATCGTCTCCTTTGCCGGGGTAAGGCAGGGCGACAATGTGCTGGAGATAGGGCCGGGCCCCGGCGCGCTCACCGGCACGCTCCTCGAAGTCGGCGCCAGGGTGATTGCCATCGAGACCGACCGGCGCATGGTCGCGCACCTGCGCCAGCTCTATCCGTTTGTAACCATAATCGAAGGCGACGCGCTAAAGATCGATTACCTCGCCCTGTGCAAAGAGGCGGGCGGGCCGTTAAAGCTGGTGGCCAATCTGCCCTACAATATCTCCGGGCCCCTCACGGCGAAGCTCTTGAAAGAGCGCCATGCGTTTACGACGATGACGCTTATGTACCAGCGCGAGGTGGCCGAGCGTATCGCCGCATCCCCCGGCGGGCGCACCAGGGGCAATCTCAGCGTTATGGCGCAGGCTTTCTGCTCCATCGAGATGGGCTTTACCCTCCCTCCAGGGGCTTTCAGGCCGCCGCCGAAGGTGGAGTCGGCGGTAATCAAGTTTACCGTGCTCGACCAGCCGGTGCGCCCCCTGACCGACGAAGCGCTCCTCTGGAGGATAGTCAGCACCTGTTTTCAGCAGCGGCGAAAGATGTTGCGCAAAACCCTGAAGCGCCACGCCGAAAACCTTGACGCCATCTTCGCCGCCGCAGGATTGATCGGCACCGAGAGACCCGAAGAGCTCTCCTCCGAGACCTGGATAGAGCTGGTGGAGGCGCTGGGGGCGGGGGAGCGCAGCGACCCAAAGTAATGCCACTAATTGCCCGGTGAGTTAATCTTGCAGGATTGCCTTAAACGGAGTTCAGTAGATGAAAACCACTGATACAACTTGGCAAAGGGTCGCGTGGTGCGCCGTGTTTTTCGCTGTCCTGATCTGGTCGGGCGTGGCCCCCAAAGACTACTACACCTGGGTGCTTGAAGTAGCGCCTGCGCTTATCGGCTTCGCCATCCTCGTCTACACACGCAAGAGCTTTCCGCTGACAACGCTCCTCTACCAGCTTATCCTTCTCCACTCCGTTATCCTCATGGTCGGCGGCCACTACACCTACGCCGAAGTGCCGCTTTTCGACTGGTTTGCCGAGGTGCTGGGCCACCAGCGCAACAACTACGACAAGGTCGGCCACCTCGCACAGGGGTTTGTCCCGGCGATAATCGCCCGCGAGGTCATGCTCAGAAAGGCGATCATGCGTGGCAGAGGTTGGCTTAACTTCCTGATTATCGCTATCTGCCTGGGGTTTAGCGCCTTCTACGAGCTGATCGAATGGTGGGTGGCGCTGCTCTCGGGCAGCGGAGCCGAGGACTTTTTGGGAACCCAGGGCTATATATGGGATACCCAGTCCGATATGGGCATGGCACTGCTGGGAGCCATCGCCGCTCTGCTAACACTCTCAGGGCTTCACGATATCCAGCTCGCCAGGAAGGATATGGCTTGAATTCCCATCGCAAGTCATCGATCGTGCAAATC
>CAXMSR010000376.1:0-1499 GCA_964195725.1 uncultured Kiloniellaceae bacterium
CGCGGCGACGCCGGTGGGCTCGAACCTCTGAATGGCTCGAAGTACGCGCAAGACCGCCGCCTCTTCCACGCCCAGCTGCTCGGCCACGTCAGCCGTCTCGGCCCTAAAGTAGCCCTTCTCGTCGATATTGCCGATGATTACGGTGCCGATCTGCTGCTGCGCTTCGGTCAGCTCGCCCATCACCAGCTGCCACATCAGATGATCGCTAAGGGTCTGCTCGGGGGCGAGATAGCTCTCCAGGGGCGAGCGTTCTTCGGCGACCTCAAGTGGACGGTCCGATTGGGGCGGGGTGTCGTACTGCGCGAGGTATTGCTCCCAGTCCTCGGGGGGCTTTTGCTCTTCGGCCTTCTCCCGCAGGTCTTCCTCGTCGGTGGAGTTGCGCGATTCGTCCTGCGCGGCGGCGTCTTCAGGGGCGTTACCCTCGCCCTCTTCTTCTTCCAGCAGGGGGTTTTGCTCCATCTCTTCCTGCACCTGATCGATGAGTTCCATACGGGTAAGCTGCAACAGCTTTATCGCCTGCTGCAACTGGGGAGTCATCACCAACTCCTGCGTCTGGCGCAGGCTCTGGGAGATAGTTTGCTGTAACTGAATCGCCATATATCTTAAGCTGTGCTTTCCTTGGTCGGCCCCCAGGCAACGTTACGTTGCCGCCTGTTTGCTGTAATTGTCGTAGTTTTAAGTATACCCGGCGTACTTTACAGGGTCACTCCAGGCTAAACTGCTCGCCCAGATATTTTGTCCGGGCCTCGGGGTGCTGCACTATCTCCTCCGGGGTGCCCGAGACGAGTACGCTGCCCTCGCTTATGATGTACGCCCGCTGACACACCCCCAAGGTCTCGCGCACGTTGTGGTCACTCAGGATGATCCCTATCCCAAAAGACTTTAGCTGCAATATGCGTTCTCTGATCTCGGCCACCGCTATGGGGTCGACCCCGGCGAAGGGCTCGTCTAGCAGGATGAACTTTGGCCGCACCGCCAAGGCACGCGCTATCTCGACCCTGCGCCGTTCGCCGCCGGATAAAAGGTATGCCTTGCGCTCGGCTATATGGAGAATCCCCAACTCCTCCATCGCCTGTTCGGTGCGCTGGTGCGCCTCTTTGTCCGGCACCCCCAGAGCTTCGAGCACGCAGTAGACGTTGTCATAGGCCGAGAGGCGACGAAAGACGCTGGCCTCCTGCGGCAGATAGCCCAGCCCCAGCCGGGCCCGGCGATACATGGGCAGGTGCGTTATATCGGTGTCGCCGATGGTCACGACCCCCTCGTTGGCGGTCACCAACCCCACTATCATATAGAACGAAGTGGTTTTGCCTGCGCCGTTGGGCCCCAGAAGGCCCACTATCTCGCCCTGCGACACCTGCAAGTCTACGCTTGAGACGACGGTCTTTTGCCCATAGCGCTTTACCAGCCCCCGGGCGCGAAGAGTCTCGGTCGCGCTCACTTGTCGCTGGCCCCTTCCCCCTCTGCGGCAGAATCGCCGGGGAACATGATAATGCGCGCAC
>CAXMSR010000377.1:0-1489 GCA_964195725.1 uncultured Kiloniellaceae bacterium
TAGTGCCCTGTCGGTTGATCGTGTCAAGCCACGAAGGGTGCTCATGCGCCTGAGCTGCAAGGAGTGAAGAAGCTGAATATCAAGCTATATTCAGCACATGAACGACGCAGCAGATCAGGATGCAGGGGTAGCCGACTGCGACAGGATCAACCGACAGGGCACTAAAAGGTGACCGGATGGCCGATTGGATCGTGGAAAACCCCGACAAGGTAACTTCCGCCGACATCATCGTCGGCATACCGTCGCGAAACGAAGCCGACACCATCGCCTTCCCCACCGAGCAGGCATCTATTGGGCTCACCACCTATTTTCCGGGCCTCAAGTCGGTAATCGTCAACTGCGACAACTTCAGCACCGACGGCACCAAAGAGGCGTTCTTCTCCGCCCCCTGCCAGGTGCCGCGCATCTACGTCTCTACCCCGGAGGGGGTCGCCGGCAAGGGCAACAACTTTCGCAACCTCTTCCAGCTGGTTCACGACCTTGGGGCCAAGGCCGTCGTGGTGGTAGACGCCGACCTGAAATCGATCACCCCGAAATGGATCAAAAACCTGGGTGAGCCCCTTCTGGGCGAGTACGGCTACGTCACCCCCATCTATCTGCGCCACAAATACGACGGCACCATCACCAACAACATCGCCTATCCGCTCAGCCGCTGCCTCTACGGCAGACGTGTGCGCCAACCCATAGGCGGCGACTTCGGGTTCTCCGGCGAATTGGCGAGCTTTTATCTGCAACACGAGAGCTGGACCGAGGCGGTGGCCTACTTCGGCATCGACATCTGGATGACCACGCTGGCCATGTACTTTCGCAAACCGATTACCCAGGCGTTTCTCGGCAGGCCCAAGATTCACCGCCCGAAAGACCCCGCGTCGTCGCTGGGGCCGATGTTTCGCGAGGTGGTCGGCACCCTTTTTAACCTGCAATCGCTCTTCGTCCCCTTCTGGAAAGAGGTCAAGCACAGCCGCCCCACGGCGATCTTCGGCTTTGGCCTTGGAGAGACTGAGATGCCGCCGCCGGTATCGGTAAACACCGACGCGCTCTTTGCAAATCTGCACGACGGCTACAGCGGGCACAAAGACCTGTGGGCCGAGGCGCTGGCCCCCGCCACCATGGGCAAGCTCGAAGAGGTGATGGGCGCGGCTTGCGAACACTTCGAGATGCCTTCGCAGCTATGGGCGCACATCCTCTTCGATTTTTCAGTAGCCTACCGCGACAAAATCACCGACACCGACACGCTGATGACGGCCCTGTCCCCACTCTACTTTGGCCGCACCCTCTCATTTGTGCGCGCCACCGGTGGCATGGCCATGCAGCAGGCCGAGGAATATATAGAAGAACAGTGCCAGCATTTTGAAGACGCAAAACCCTATCTGCTAGAGCGATGGGGGTAGTATTTATATAGAGTCCACCCAAAGGCTGCGCACCTTGCCCGCAGTGCAGCGCGCCCGGAGGACATGGAGGTTGAGATGAGCAAAGTCCTGATCGTTGA
>CAXMSR010000378.1:0-1480 GCA_964195725.1 uncultured Kiloniellaceae bacterium
CTTGGAGCGCTTGAAATCCTTCGGGATGGGAATTGATCGCCGACTTCAAGCGCTGAGCGATCAACTGAGATTCGTCATCTCGTAACGCAAAAAAACATAGGAAGCAAAGCCGTGGGAAATAACGACGTCATCATCATCGGAGGCGGCCCCGCCGGGATATCGGCAGGCATGTACGCCAGCCTCGGCGGGCTCGACACCCTCTTTCTATCCAAGGCCATTGGGGGCCAGGCGTGGGATTCGACTGCCATCCGCAACTTTCCCGGCTTCAACTTCATCACCGGCCCCGAGCTGATCGAGCGGTTCAAAGAGCAGCTCTTTGGCAACCTGAAGCTCGCACACAAAGTGGTGACGGTGACCGGGATACGCAAAAGCGGCTCCGATTTCGAAGTGGTGTCGAGCTCGGCGGAGACCTTCAGGGCAAAGACGGTGCTCTTGACGACAGGCATGAAGCGGCGTCGGATGCAGGTGCCGGGAGAAGTCGAGTTCTCCGGCAAGGGGATCGGCTCTTTTCATGCCTTGGCCGCCTCCCGCTACGAGGGCCGAGAGGTGGTCGTGGTCGGCGGCGGCAACTCGGCCGCCCAAGCTGCGTTGGGGCTGCACGGGGCCGGGGCGAAGGTCACGCTCGTCACCCGTAGCTATACCCCCGATCATTACCTGCAGGAGAAGATAGAGGCGGCGTCGATCAAAGTTGTGACCAACCACCGCCCTGCGCGGTTGGAGGGCACAGAGCGGGTGGAGAGCTTTGTAGCCTATGACGTGGACAGCCGGGCAGAGATGTCGTTTCGCACCGTGATGGTCTTTGTGGAGATCGGGCTGGTGCCCAACAGCGAACTGGTGACCGAGTTGGCGACAACCAACAGGCGCGGCGAGGTCAAGATCGACGCAAACTGCCGCACCGGGTTGCCGGGATTATTTGCGGCGGGCGACGTAACCGCCACCTTCGGCAAGCGGATTTTGATAGCCTCGGGAGAGGGGGCAAAGGCGATCTTGGCGGTTGAGCAGTATCTGGAAAACTTAACCGACAAAGCCTAGCGGCTTATCAGCCTGCCTAGTGGCTTATCAGCCTGAAATCTGGTCGGTTTCGATCGCACCGCAGTGGCGGCCCCTGCTTCGTGTGTCGGCAGGCCGCGTACAGCCTTTTCATGGATGAGAGAGCCGGAAGAAAGGAGGTTGTCAGATGTCGGTGGAGCAAGCCGCGTTGATCCGCGTCCTTTTTGTGTGGGGAGGTTTCGCGTTCTTTTTAGTGTTGGAGCTTGTCGCCCCATACCGCGAAAGTACCGTATCCAAGCCGGGGCGATGGGTGACGAACCTCTCGCTCACTGCTTTTAACGGAGTCCTTCTCAATCTGGCGTTCAGTGCGGCAATCCTGGGCACTACGGCCTACGTCGCCCAGCACCGGTCGGGTGTGCTGCACTTGCTCGACCTCTCCGGCTGGGCTCGGCTCGTTGCCGTGGTGGTCTGCATGGATTTTACGCTCTAC
>CAXMSR010000379.1:0-1468 GCA_964195725.1 uncultured Kiloniellaceae bacterium
CGGCTGGACGAGCGGGGCATCCTCTCGATTACCCGCTTTGCCTACGAGCAGCGCGCGCTGCGGCTGGTGGCGCTGGCGCGCGCACTGCTGGAACGCGAGGGGGTAAAAGAGCCCGGACGCCACATACGGGTGCTCTCGGACCGGGGGCTGGCAAACGTGCTGGTGGGCAAGACCCCCTTTGACGCCCGGCCTACTGAGAATGGCGAGAATGGCGAAAACGGCGAAAACGACGACGAGAGGCTTCAAGAGCTCAGTAAACGCTACGGTTTCGGCTTCCTCTACCCCTCCCCCGACGGCACGGTCAACCAGTTGACGCGGCTGGTGGACGACGAGGACTTCGAGAGCGCTCTGGCGGCAGTCCCCTTCGACGTGTCGCCCCCCACCGATGACCGCCCGTTCTTCTACTACACGGTGCGGCCCGAAGATTTTATCAGGGGCAGCTTGCCGGGGCGCGCCGGCTTTGACGACCGTGGGGCCGAGGTGTTGCGCGCGGCCTTCGCCATTCTGGCGTCGCTGGCCTGCCTGGCGCTGCTGCTGCCGGTGCTGCTCGTAAAGGGGCTCCCGAGGGTGCGGCGCGGCGTGGGCGGCGCTGCCATCCCGCTCCTCTACTTTGCGGCGATAGGGCTTGGCTACATGGTGCTGGAGATCGGGATAATGAAGCGCCTCTTCCTGCTGCTGGGCCACCCCGTCTACGCCGTGAGTGCGACGCTCTTCGCCTTTCTTGTGGGCAGCGGCCTTGGGAGCCTCTGCACTGAAAAATTGGCCCCTACCGGCAGGGCGCTGGCTGGCTGGCTGGCGCTGACGGCGCTCTTTGGCGCGCTCCACGCCCATCTGGGGCCGCAGCTGGCCGAGCACTTTCTAGCGTCTTCGACGGTGGTGCGCTTTGGCGCGGCTGGCTTCGCAGTGTTTCTGCCCGCCTTCGTTATGGGATTGGCGTTTCCCGGCGCGATCAGGCTCTTGGGTGCCGGGGGGGCCGCGATGGTGCCCTGGGCGTGGGCTGTTAACGGCGCGGCCAGCGTCACCGCTTCGCTGGGGGCGGTGCTCATCGCCATGAACTGGGGCTACACCGCCACGCTTACCACCGGCGCGTGCCTGTATCTGTTTGCCGCCCTCATCGCACCGCTGATGGGCAGAGGGGACAAGAGCGTATGAGAAGCCGCTTCGCCCTGCCCGCGCTGACAGGGGCCATGTTGATATTTGCCGCGCTGCTCGCCCTCGTTGCGCTCTTTTCCTGGTGCGCCGAACCCGACGCCGAGGCGACGATAACCGGGAGGGTGCAGTGGCAGGGGCGCGGCGTTCCCCTGGCCTGGGTAGAAGTTTACACCAGGCCGGAGCAGGATCGCTCCATCCCCCCCGTGGCCGAGACCGCCACCTCGGAGAAGGGAACTTTTGCAGTGAACCTCCCTGCGGGGCGCTACTGGGTGTGGGCGCGGGCCACTTTGGAAGAGGGCGAGCGCGAGCTGCGCCT
>CAXMSR010000380.1:0-1459 GCA_964195725.1 uncultured Kiloniellaceae bacterium
GCTATTTTCTGGGTGCGCGCTCGAAGGTGGGCGGCCCGGCGTCACCCGGTGAAAAGATCGGCACCTACCGGGGCCCCGACGGCGACGGCGTGCAGATAGGGGAAAACGAGCGGGTCGAGGGCATTGAGATCACAGTGGAGGAGATATGGTGAACAGAACTCCCGACACCGTTTTCGGCGTCTTCGCGCGGCGCTTGGCAGCACTTTTACCGGCGCTGCTAGTCTCCGCTTCCCTGCTTGCGTTGGCCGCTCCGGCTGCGCTGGCCTCTGATACTGCCACCGCCGCCGCCACCGGCTCCATACGTGGCAGGGCTTCGCTCGGCGGCGTCCTGGTGGAGGAGATAGCGATACGCGCCTACGCCCACCGTTCGGGGAGCTTTGGCCCCCTGACCGGCGAGCCCGTGGCCGGACGCGCACAGACCGCCACCGACGGCACCTACAGGATCGAGCTCCCCCCCGGACGCTATGTGGTCGAGGGGCTAAAGAAGATGGGCACCAACACCGCCGACAAGCCGGAAGCGGGCGATCTCTACTGCCTCTACTCCGGCTCGCCCATCACCGTGGCCGTCGGCCAATCCACCACTGTGGGGCTCTACCTCGTCGAGGTGGCACCCCAAACGCGCAGCGCGGCCAAACGCTCCTCCATCACCGGCAAGCTGACCTTCCAGGGCGAGAAGGTGGAGAAGACCTACCTCTACGCCTACAAGAGCCCGATGGGCGAGTTTCGCGGCCCCGCCGACCTCTTGCAGCCGGTGGTCAAGGGCGACTTTACGGTGCGCCTGCCCCCCGGCACCTACTACCTCGTGGCGCGAAAGCGCCGCACCAGCGGCGGCCCCTACGGGCCGATCGCCATTGGCGATCTCTTCAACTTCTACCCGCTCAACCCGGTAATATTAAAAAAGGGCGAGCAGCTCTCCATAGAGCTGCCCCTCATCGAACGGCTCAGCCAACTCGAAGAGGGCGAAGGCGACTACCGGGGGCTCACAGTGCTGGTGGTCGATCCTTCCGGCAAACCGCTAGCGGGCCGCTATGTGCTGGCTTACGGCGAGCCCGGACGCACCGGCCCCCCGGCGGCTTCGGCGGGCCCCACCGGAGCCGAGGGGACGGTAGTGCTCAACGCTCCGCCGTCGGCGCGCTATCTTCGCGTCAGGCAAAACCTGGGCGGGCCGGTTGAAGAGGGCGAGGCCGTGGGCGACGGCGAGCTACCTACATCGCCCGCCACAGGCGAGAAACAGCAAAAATTCACCGTGACGATAAAATGACGGCGGCGTCCAACATGAATACTGCAACAAACGCGAAGGCAGCTACCGCAGTGCGCACCGCGCAGAGCTTTTTTCCGGCGCTGGCGCTTATTCTGGCGCTAACGTCATCGCTCTTCTTTGCAGGCTGCGCCGCGCAGACCGGCACCGTCTCGGGGCGTGTGCTGTTTGACGACGAGCCAGCCGAGGGGGTTCTGGTTA
>CAXMSR010000381.1:0-1458 GCA_964195725.1 uncultured Kiloniellaceae bacterium
GCACCCGTCCGACGCGGTGGCATGTGGAGCACTTCTCCCGCATCTCCGGCGTCACATAGGCAACCACGGCAAACTCGTCCCCCTCTGCCAAGGCCGCCAAACCCGACGAACCGGCCAAACCCGATGAACCGGACGACCCGACCAACGCCGGCATCGCAAGAAAAAGCCCGACAGCGACGAAAAAAACAACCACTCCACGCATCCTGCACCTCCGATCCTCTCTTCCCCGGATAAGAGGAGCCTATCCCGAAAACAGGAAAAGAGGAGGGGTAAAAAAAAGCGGGAAGGCCCAATGGGCCTTCCCGCTTTTGCGTACACATTAATCGTGGAGGATATCAGGCGACTTTTCGCTTGTTCTCCTGCATTTCACCTTCGCCTTTTCTGCCCTTGACGAGTCTTAGCAGCGGCTTTCTGCTCTCGGCGAGGCTGAGTGCTAGCCCCGAGCCCGCTATGAGCATGGCCGAAGCTGCCAGAAAGGAGGTGTCGAAGTTGCCGGTGGAGGCTTTAAGCATCTCGGAGACGCGCCCCATGACCAGGCCGCCGACACCCCATGCGGAGAAGAGGATGCCGTAGTTGGTGCCGAGGTTTTTGAGCCCCCAGCGGTCTTTGGCGAAGGCGGGGAAGAGCGCGAGGTTGGTGCCGTAATTAAAGCCGATGAAGCTGGCCAGCGTCACCAGAAGCGCGGCACTTGGGTTGGAGCTTCCAAGGATCGGCACCGCTGCGAACATGAGCGCAGCCTGAAAGACCATCATAATGCACAGGGTGAGCCCGCGACCTATCTTGTCTGAAAGCACGCCTGCGACGATGCGGCCTGCGGCGTTGCCCACAGCCATGGCGGCAACAGCGATGAAAGCCATCTCGCCCAGGCTGGCTTTTGCCATGCCCGCTACCGAGCCGATGACCATAAGCCCCGCGCCCGAGCCCACGAAGAAGGTAATCCACAGGGCGTAAAAGCCAGGGGTGCGAAGGATCTGGCTCGGCGTCATCTCGCCTCTCTCGGCGGTCTGGGGGGATTTTTTGATGTCGCCGGCCGAGGCGTCGCTCGTGGGCGGGTTAACCAACAACATGGCGAGCGCACACACTACCAGGGTGAAGGCGAGGCCGAAGATCAGCATCGACTGCTGCAACCCGTAGGCACCGAGCAGATATTTAGCCAGCGGCGCGATGTAGACCGAGGCCAGCCCAAAGCCGCTGACCACGATGCCCGCGATGAGCCCGGTGCGCTTGGGGGGAAACCACTTGAGCGCAGCAGGCGTGGCGGCGCTATAGCCAAAGCCGATGCCTGTGCCCGCCAGCACTCCAAAGCCCAGCACCCAGGTGGCGTAGGAGTTGGAGATCGACATGACCGCAAAGCCGATCCCCACCAAGAGCCCGCCGGTTATCGCCGTTAGGCGGGGCCCGAATTTATCCTGCACGCGCCCGGCGACGATCATCGCGGCAGCAAAGACGATGCAGCAG
>CAXMSR010000382.1:0-1452 GCA_964195725.1 uncultured Kiloniellaceae bacterium
GCAAGACCTTTACCGTCGCCAACGTGGTGGAAAAGCTCCAGCGCCCTGCCCTCGTGCTGGCTCCAAACAAGACGCTCGCGGCCCAGCTATACGGCGAGTTCAAAGCGCTCTTTCCAGATAACGCCGTAGAGTTTTTCGTAAGTTATTACGACTACTACCAGCCAGAAGCTTATCTGCCGCATCAAGACCTCTTCATCGAGAAAGACTCCTCGATAAACGACCGCATCGACCGGCTGCGCCACTCGGCCACCCACGCGCTCCTCACACGGCGCGACGTGCTGATAGTGGCGTCGGTCTCCTGCATCTACGGTCTGGGTGACCCCGAAGCCTACGAGAAGATGATCCTCTACATCGAGACGGGCTTCGAGGTAGAGCGCGACCAGCTGCTGCGAAAGCTGGTGAGCCTTCAGTACCAGCGAAACGACATCGACTTTCACCGCGGCACCTTCAGGGTGCGCGGCGACGTGGTAGAGATCTTCCCCGTCTACGAGGACGAACACGCGATACGGGTGGAGTTTTTCGGCGACGAGATCGAGGCGATCTCGCTTGTCGACCCGCTGCGAGGCCGCAAGGTCGGCAAGCTAAAATCAATCATCATCCCCGCCGCCAGCCACTACGTCACCCCCAAAGACGTGCTTGAACGCGCCATCGACAACATCAGGGTAGAGTTGGAGGGGCGGCTGGCCTTTTTGAAGAGCGAAAACAAGCTGGTTGAGGCGCAGCGACTTGAGCAGCGCACCTTCTTTGACATCGAGATGATGGAAGAGATGGGGTTTTGCACCGGCATCGAGAACTATTCGCGCCACCTCACCGGCCTTGCGCCCGGCGAGCCGCCGCCGACGCTGATCGATTATTTTCCAAAAGATTTTTTACTCTTCGCCGACGAGTCGCACATAACGATCCCCCAGGTGGGCGGGATGTACAAGGGTGATCGCTCGCGCAAAGAGACGCTGGTGGATTTCGGCTTTCGCCTCCCCTCGGCGCTCGACAACAGGCCGCTGCGCTTTGACGAATTCGAGGCGAAGATAGGTCAGGCGGTGCTCGTCTCGGCCACACCCGGAAAGTACGAGCTGGGTAAAACCGACGGCAAGGTGGTAGAGCAGCTTGTGCGTCCTACGGGGCTGACCGACCCGGAGGTCATCATCCGCCCCGCCGTCAGCCAGGTGGACGACCTTCTGGACGAGATACACAGGACGGTGGAGCGCGGCGGGGGAGCGGGTGCTGGTGACGACGCTGACAAAGCGCATGTCCGAAGACCTGACCCGCTACTACACCGAGCTGGGCGTAAAGGCGTGCTATCTACATTCGGACATCGTCACCCTTCAGCGCATCGAGATCATCCGCGAGCTGCGCCAGGGCGTCTACGATGTGCTTGTGGGGATAAACCTTTTACGTGAAGGCCTAGACATCCCGGAGGTGTCGCTCGTGGCGATCCTCGACGCCGACAAAGAG
>CAXMSR010000383.1:0-1450 GCA_964195725.1 uncultured Kiloniellaceae bacterium
AAGCTGGAAGCCGCCGCCATCGAGCTCTCTGTCGGCGGCACCATCGAGCGCGACGCCTGGCTTGAGGAGCTCTTGCGCAGCGGCTACCGCCGCGTTGGGCAGGTGGAAGAGCGCGGCGAGGTCTCCGCTCGCGGCGGGATCATCGATCTTTTTGCCCCGCACTATCCCCACCCGCTGCGCATCGAGCTCTTCGGTGACGAGATCGAGTCGCTGCGCACCTTCGACATCGCCACCCAGCGCTCCAGCGGCAAACTCAAAGAGGCGCTGGTGCTGCCCGCGCGTGAAGTGGTAGCCGACGCCGAGCTTGCCAAAGAGGCCCTTAAAACCCTTCGTCGCCGCTGCCACAAGCTGGGGATGAACCGCACCGAGACCGCCGACGCTCTGGAGGTCTTTCGCGCCGACCCCTTCGCCCCCGAACGCGAGTGTTTTCTGCCCTACTTCATGGAAGAGACCGCCAGCTTCTGGGACTACATCCCCGCCGACGCCGTGGTGGTCGAGGCGATGAGTAGCGAGCTTGGCGACCGGGTCGGCTCCTTCGCCGAAGAGGGGCGCAACACCTTCGAGCGCGCGGCCCACGCAAAGCGGCTCACGCCGACCTTTGACGAGCTGATGTTCACCGAAGACGAGTGGAGAGCGGCCAGGGGCGGGCGCACCGTGTTGGCGCTGGATGAATTGCAATTTGAGACCGCTGCGGCAAAGGGCGGCGAGCGGGTGAGTTTTGTCTCGGCGGGCAATGAAGACCTGGCGCAGCTGCTTCGCCACAGTCGCGGCTCCGAGCGCCTCCTCGCGCCGCTCGTCGAGCGCATAGAGGCCGACCGCAGCCGGGGCCATCGGGTGCTTTTGGCGTGCAAGAGCCCCGGCAGCGCCCAGAAGATGCACGACTTTCTCAGTGAATACGGCCTTGAGCTGCCGGCAGCGACGTCCTTTTCGCCGCCCACCGCCGACGAGCTGGGCACCGTGGGGGTCTGCATCGGCGACATCGAGCGCGGCTTTGGCTTTCCCGGCGAGAAGTTCACCCTCATCACCGACACCGAGGTCTTTGGCCGCAAGGGCCGCCGCCCACGGCTAAAGCGCAGGGGCTTTAGCTCCAGCCTCGGCGAACTCTCCCCCGGCGACCACATCGTCCACGTCGATTTCGGCATCGGCCTCTATCAGGGGATGGTGCGCCTCGAAGTGGACGACGACGAGGGCGACTACCTGCTGCTGGAGTATGATGGGGGCGACCGCCTCTACCTGCCGGTCACCAAGCTAAACCTCGTCAAGGGCTACACCGCGCCGGGCGAAGGCAGGGTGAAGCTCGACAAACTGGGCGGCGTCGCCTGGGAGCGCGCCCGCAAAAAAGCCGCCGAGGGGATCGAAGCGATGGCGCACCAGCTCCTCGACCTCTACGCGCGCCGCGCGCTGGCCACGCGCCCCTCCTACGGCAAGGCGGGGCTCTCCTTTCGCGAGT
>CAXMSR010000384.1:0-1437 GCA_964195725.1 uncultured Kiloniellaceae bacterium
CTCTGCCAGCCGGGCTCGGCAAAAAGCGCCACCAGCGCCGCGATCGCCAACATCCGCGCCAGCAGCAAGAACAGCCTTCTAAGCCGCCAACGCGCCGACGCTCTGGCAGCCGCGCGCTCCAGAAAACGCAGCGTGGCAAAACCGACGGTGCGCCGCTTGCGCCGCCCCAGAAGGTGAATGAGCACCGGCAGCGCTACGGCTAACATCCCCCAGAGGAGCGCCGGTCTCAGCCAACTCAAGCCAGTCATCGCTAGCCGCCCCTTAGCCGGGGCATAACCGCCGCCAGCTTCTTTGCCGCTTCAGCGGTGTCGCGCACCAGCGCGTAAGGCATTCCCAGCTCAGCGGCGCGCCCTTTTAGCCCCTCTACAAACCAGCGCATCTCTTCCTGATAGGCGTGGCGCACCGCCTCGGGGTCGAGCGTAATCGACGCCTCTGATTCCAGCGCGAGAAAGCGCAAGGTCTGCTCGAAGGGAAGGTCCACCTCGTCGTGGTGGAGCAGATGCACCAGAGAGGGCAACACCCCGCGCGCGCGCAAGAGGTTAAAAGACTCAAGCCCCTCGTCCTCCTCGTCGAGAAAGTCGGAGATGGCGATGACGACGGTGTTGCGGCCAAGCTTTGCCGCCAGACTCTCGCAGAGCGCGCCCAGCCCTGCCCTGCCTGCCGGGACCCTGCGCCCCAGGGTTTCAAGGATCGCCTCCAGCTGGGCTGTGCCGGGGCGGGGCATGACGTGCAGCGGCTCCTCGGCGGCGATGGAGATACCCACCGCGTCGCCCTGGCGCAGCAAACACGCGGCGAGTGCTACGGCCACCTGCGCGGCGAGCTGGTACTTTGTACCGACAAGCCCCCCGCTTTCGCCAGCACCTGCGCCAGCACCTTCGCCGCCGTAGCCCATCGAGCCGCTGGCGTCGACCACGATCATCACCCTGGCGAGGCGCTCGTCCTCAAAACGGCGCACGTAAAAGCGGTCGGTCTTGGCGTAGACCTTCCAGTCCAGATGCTTCAGGTCGTCACCGGCGTTGTACTCGGTGTGCTCGCTGAACTCCAGGCTGGCCCCCTTCTGCTGGCTCAGATGCGGCCCGCGCTGGGGATGGGGCGACGGCGGCCCCTCGAACCTCCTGCGAGCCAGTGCAGCGACTAGCTCGGGATCATAAAGAGAGGAGCGATCAAGCAACGGTAACGGCCCTCAAGAGCTCTTCCATAATGTCGCCCGCGTCAACAGACTGGGCCTCGGCCCTGAAGTTGGGCACTATGCGGTGTTTTAGCACCGGCAGCGCCAGCGCCTTCACGTCTTCGGGCGAAGCCGCAAAACGTCCGTCAAGCAGCGCCTTGGCCTTGGCTCCCAGCACCAGATGCTGCGCCGCGCGCGGGCCTGCGCCCCAGGCCACCCACTCGGTGACCGCCTTAACAGGCTGCAAAATCTGCTCCGGGCCACCGTCG
>CAXMSR010000385.1:0-1416 GCA_964195725.1 uncultured Kiloniellaceae bacterium
ATCCGGGTTTTCATCACTACTCCTTTCGACTGCGTTGTGTTTTGTATGTATCATGTACCATGAGTTTGTTTTAAAACAAGGTACTAGCACACCGTATGAATGGAAACTCATTTCTTTAGGCTTATTTGATACGCGAGGGATATATGGCTCTGTACTGCGGCATTGACATTGGTTCTACCTGGGTTAAGGGGGTGGCGCTTGACGAGGAGGGCGAGGTGGTGTCCACCGCTATCGGGCGCACCGGGATGAGCTTTGAGGCTTCGTGCGAGGCGGTGATGGAGTCGCTCGCAGGCGGCGAAAAGTGCGCTTTTACTATGGCTACGGGCTACGGGCGAAATAACGCCGCCTTTGCCGACGGCACACGCACCGAGATAAGCTGCCACGCGAAGGGCGCGATCCACCACTTTCCCGGCGAGTGTCATGTGGTGGATATCGGCGGGCAGGACAATAAGGTGATTCACGTACGCGATGATGGCGGCGTGGAGAATTTTATCCTCAACCGAAAGTGTGCGGCGGGCACCGGAGCGTTTATAGAAGCGATAGCCCGACGGCTCGACATCGATCTGGCGCAGATCGAGGCGCTGGCCGAGGACTCGGACGAGGAGATTACCCTCTCGTCTTTTTGCACCGTCTTTTCTGCTACCGAGGTTATACAGCGCATCCGCGAGGGGCAATCGCCCCAGAACATCTCGCGTGGTATCTTCAATTCGGTGGTGTCGCGCGTGGTGGAGATGGGCGTCCTTGGGGGGCGCATCGTGCTGACAGGCGGCGTGGCGCAAGCCTTCCCCGTGGTGGCCAAGATATTGGCCGACCGCACCGGGGCCGAGGTGCTGGTGCCCCCCGACGCACAGTACACCGGGGCGCTGGGCGCAGCGCTCTTTGCCAGAGAGCAGGCCTGATTTTTCCGGAATTGATCCCCCAGAGGATAATTGCATAACCATTTTCTCATCGGAGCTACCACCCATGAGCGACGTTTTCGAGACCGGCCCCATCCGCCCCCCCAGCGAGGCGGGCAGCTACCTGATACGCCTGACGCGCGGCTGCCCGTGGAACCGCTGCAAGTTCTGCCGCACCTACCGACGCCACAAGTACGAGATACGCGGCACCGAAGAGGTGATAGCCGACATCGACGCAATAGCGCGCATTCGCGATCACCTGTTGGAAGAGGCTGGCCCCGACGGCACCATCCGCCCACGCGACCGCTACGAGTGGGGGGTGGCCAACGCGCTCTCCACCGGCGGGCGTACAGCGTTTTTGCAAGACGGCGACTCGCTGTCGATGAAGCCCCCAGAGGTGCGCAAGGTGTTGACGCATTTCAAGGAGCGCTTCCCCGAGGTGGAGCGGATAACCACCTATGCCCGCTCGCGCACGCTGGCAAATCGCAAGCTGGACGATCTCATCTCCTACCGCGAGCTG
>CAXMSR010000386.1:0-1389 GCA_964195725.1 uncultured Kiloniellaceae bacterium
GGGGCTCAACGATTTCGAGATCGGGCCGTTCAAGGCCAATGCCGGTGAGCGAAGCGTTTTCGCTCCACACTCTCCGGGGGCCAATCAGCTGATAGGTGATGGTTTCAGGGCGAGGTGGGCCGACGGCCACCAGGGCTTTTAACAGCGTTTCTGCGCCGATGCCGCCGGGTTCGCCACAAGTCAGCGCCAGGCGCACTGGTTTTCGAGTGCAGTGATTCCCCATGCGTGTTGACCTCGTCCGCTAGGGCTTTCGCTCTATCTGCGCTTTTTGCTTAAGTTTTTCTACCCAGTCACGAAAGAGCTTCTCTTTGCCGTTTCTTCTGAAGCTCGCCTCTACCCTGTCCTGCACCTCTTCAAAGGGCGAGACGCCCGACTCTTTGCGCTCGGCCAGATAGAGCAGGATGTTGGTGCCGGAGAGCGAGACGATCCCTGCCGGAGTCCCCACGGCCAGCCCCTCGATGGCGCTCGTGAACGTCGCATTTATCCCCTTGGGGTCCATCAGCCCCGTATCCACCGGGGCCACCCCCGCCACTTGCAGCGCGAGAGCTTCAAGGCTCGCCCCTTCCATGACTTTTTCGCGGAGCGCCCTGAGGGTCTCAAGTCCTTCGTCCCCCTTCAGGCTGACGTGGAGGATTCTGATCTGGGCAGGGAGATAAAACTCCTCGGCGTTTTTCAGGTAGTAGTCGTGAAGCGACTCTTCGCTGATCTGGAGCTCGGAGCCCACCGCCACCATGAAGGCGCGCCCCTGGGTCATCTCCATTCGCACCTGTTCGAGGTACTCGTCCCAGGTAATGCCTGATTTTTCCACTTCGGTGCGAAAGGCAAGCTTGTCCAGATTATTGCGTACGCGCACCGACGCAATGGCGGCCTCGACCTCTTCCGGACTGGTGACGATGCGCATTCTGTTGGCGGCCAGCTCTATCAGTTTACGCTCTATAAGCGTCTCCAGGGCCATTGCCATGGCGTCTTCGTCGCTGGCGGAAGCCTTGACTTTGTCAAGCAGTTGGCGCACTTCGGAGCGGGTGACGACACTGCCATCTACCACCGCAGCGATACCCTCTACCACGTCGGCAGCTGCGACACCGGGAAAAAGCGTGGTCGCGACCGTCGGCAGGGCGCACAAAAGCGCGATGGAAAGCAGCCGGGGCGCTGCAATAAATCCTGTTTTTTTCATTGTCTTCTTTGGGGCTAAAGATAGCGCCGATTCAAGAGGAAAAGAGTGATGAAGCCTACCACATTCAGAGGAGTTTACTCAACAATTCGTGCGCCGCCGCCAGTATCGCTTCGCCCTCTAATTTACCGGCTTTCCAGCGCACACGGTTGTCGGGGGTGACGCTCACTTTACCGGGCATTGAAGTTACAAGCGCGATGACCTTTTCCGGGTCTACG
>CAXMSR010000387.1:0-1381 GCA_964195725.1 uncultured Kiloniellaceae bacterium
TGGAATATATCCGCCCAGCCGAAACGCTGTCGGTGCCGCGCGCATGAACGCCGGTGAACCGCTCGTAATGCCCAAGATCCAGATCGGTCTCGGCCCCGTCGTCGGTGACGAAGACTTCGCCGTGCTGGTAAGGACTCATCGTGCCTGGATCGACGTTGATGTAGGGGTCCATCTTGATCATGGTGATCGTAAGCCCGCGCGCCTCCAGAAGCGCGCCCAAGCTGGCAGAGGCCAGCCCCTTGCCCAGGCTCGACAACACACCGCCAGTTACGAATACAAATTTTGTCCGCATGGTTCTCCCAACATTAGCTTAATAAAGTTCGCGCCCGCCCGACACAAGGGAAGGCAAATATAAAACAAGGTACAAAAGCGCCTCTCAGCGCCCAATAATTTCACTTAACAACGCTTCAGCCGCAGCTACATCCTCGGGACGGTCGACCCCGACGCCGGGGCGGCCCAGCGAGTCCAGCACGCGTATCTTCCAACCCGCCTCCAGCGCCCGGAGCTGTTCCAGACACTCGGCCTCCTCAAGCTGGCCTTTGGGCAGACGGGGAAACGCTTGCAAAGCCTCGGCGGTAAACGCATAAACGCCGATGTGCGCCAGCGGCGTTACAGCACCTTCAGGAGCGGCTTTAGGCAAACCCGGCTCGCCGCTCCAACCATCGCGATAGTGAGGCAGGGGCGAACGGGAAAAGTATAACGCATCGCCACCAAAACCCCTAACAACCTTTACCACATCGGGGCTCCACAGCTCGCTTGCGTCGTTAATCGGCCGCGCCAGCGTCGCCATCTGCGGGGGCTCTTCGCAATCAAAAGCCGCCACCAATGTATCCAGATCGCGGGGGTCGAGCGCGGGCTCGTCGCCCTGGAGATTTACAAAGACGTCCGCCTCCAGCCCGTGAACCTCTGTAAGCTGAACTGCCGCCTCGGCCACCCGGTCGGTTCCGCTGGCGCAATCGGGTGACGTCATCGCCACCAGCGCCCCGCAATCGCGAGCCGCCTCGGCAATGCGCTCGTCATCGGTAGCCACACAGACCTCGGCGACAGCAGCCGAGCCACGCGCCGCCCGAACCACCCACTCGATCATGGGGCGGCCAAGCAGAGGATAAATGGGCTTGCCGGGGAATCTGGTAGAAGCATAACGCGCTGGAATAACAGCGATAGCCCGCAAAGCGTCTCTCCATAAACGAAGTAGTAAAACGCTACGATACTCGCAGCCTATGGGGGTGTCAAGACGGGGGTGGCATAGATTTGGCAAGGGGGATATTTTTCCACATCCCCCAAGCCGTAGAGAGAAAACAGCAACCCTTCCCAAAAGGGACAGTCATGCTATCATTGCAATATCCACAGGGGGGGGAAATGCAAAGCAACGAATACACCT
>CAXMSR010000388.1:0-1373 GCA_964195725.1 uncultured Kiloniellaceae bacterium
CCCCTCTGACGCCAACACGTACGCCTACCTGAAGGCCCAGGGGAGAGGCAACTCATGGGTAGAGCTAACCCCCGACCCCGACGCAGATTACGATCTCTACGAGGGGCTGGACCTCGCCGCCGTCGAGCCTCTCATCGCCTGCCCCTCGTCGCCCGGAAATGTTGTGCCGATAAGCGAGGTGGAGGGCACCGACGTGCATCAGGTGATCGTAGGTAGCAGCGCCAACTCTTCCTATCGCGATCTCATGGTCACAGCCCAGATCGTGGCCGACCAGAAAACCGCCGAAGGGGTGAGCTTCCACATCAACCCGGGAAGCCGCCAAGTGCTGGAGAACTTGGTGGAACAGGGAGGGGTCCTTAAGCTCCTGCGTGCCGGAGCGATAATCAACGAGCCCGGTTGCTTGGGGTGCATCGGGATGGGGCAGGCCCCCGGCACGGGGCAAGTGAGTCTTCGCACGTTTCCCAGAAATTTTCCAGGGCGCTCGGGCACCGACGGAGATAAGGTCTATCTATGCTCGCCGGAAGTGGCTGCAGCGGCAGCGCTTAACGGTAAGATCACCGACCCCAGACGACTGGGGGATCAGATGGAATACCCATGCATCGCGGAACCAGACCCCTATTCGGTGGACGCCTCCTCCATAAGCCCTGCCGCGCCCGATAGCAACGTGGAGGTGGTGCGGGGCCCCAACATAAGGCCCCTGCCCGAGCTCGAACCCCTTCCCGACACCCTGGAGGCACGGGTGGCGATTGTGGTGGGCGACAACATCTCTACCGACGCGATCATGCCTGCGGGCAACATGGTGCTGCCATACCGCTCAAATATCGAGGCGATAAGCCGCTTTGTCTTCCATCGCATCGATAAAACCTTCCCCGAAAGATGCAAGGCGCTCGGGGCCGCTTGTGTGGTGGGCGGGGAGAACTACGGCCAGGGCTCCAGCCGCGAGCACGCGGCGTTGGCCCCTCGCTTTCTGGGGGTTAAAGTAAAGCTGGCGAAGGGGTTTGCGCGCATTCACAAGGACAACCTCTGCAATTTCGGCATCTTGCCGCTGACCTTTGCCGATCCTTCGGATTACGATGGGATTGAGACCTCAGATAAAGTGGTTATACGCGGCCTTCTGGGGTTACTAAAAGAGGGGGCATTGGAGATACCCGTGCAGATCAACGGCAGGAAGATCACCACAGTGCTGGAGGTATCCCCGCGCCAGCGCAAGTTCCTCCAGTCAGGGGGCGCGCTCAACCACTATAAGGGGGGAAACGTGTGATCTTCCCCGGATTCAGTGGACACAGAGTTAAACCACCTTCATCCGCCTCATCTCACCGTCTTGTGGCACAAGCCGCCCCATGCCTGGAAACGCACCCTCGCCATCTTCCTCG
>CAXMSR010000389.1:0-1367 GCA_964195725.1 uncultured Kiloniellaceae bacterium
TGCCACTCATCGCGTCGGGAGAGAAAAAAGCGGCCTACTGCCTCACCGAACCCAGCGCAGGCTCCGACGCCCTTAGCGGCCGCTCCAAGGCGATTCTCAGCGAAGACGGCAAATACTACACCATGAACGGCGTCAAGCAGTTCATCACCAATGGCGCGTTTGCCGACATCCTCATCATCTTCGCGAAGATTGACGGCGAACACTTCACCGCTTTCATCTGCGAAAAGGACATGCCGGGCTTGTCGTCCGGGCCTGAAGAACACAAGCTGGGCATTCGCGGCTCGTCCACCACCACTATCCTGATGGAAGACGTCAAGGTACCGGTAGAGAACGTACTGGGAGAGATCGGCAAGGGCCACAAGATCGCCTTCAACATCTTAAACGTCGGCCGCTACAAGCTGGGCGTCGGCGCAGTGGGTGCCTGTAAAGCTGCCATCGGCGAAGCCCTGGCCTACGCGCTGGAGCGCAAGCAGTTTGGCAAACGCATCGCCGAGTTCGGCATGATCCGCGAAAAGCTCGCCGACATGTTCGTCAAAACCTACGCCGCCGAGGCCATGAGCTACCGCACCGTAGGCCTTATCGACGCCCTGATGCAAGCCTCCGACCACTCCCCCGAGGCTTCGCTTAAAGCCATCGAGGAGTACTCAATCGAGTGCGCCATGGTCAAGGTAGTGGGCAGCGAAGTGTTAGACTTCGTCGTAGACGAAAACCTCCAGATCCACGGCGGCTACGGCTACTGCTCCGAGTACACCGCCGAGCGCCACTATCGCGACGCGCGCATCAACCGCATCTTCGAGGGCACCAGCGAGGTCAACCGCCTGCTCATCCCCGCCATGCTGCTGCGAAAGGGCATGAAGGGCGAGCTGCCGCTTTTCCAGGCCGCCAAAGCCCTGGCCGACGAGCTCTTGGACATCCCCAACCTCGACATGGACGCCGAGCTCGAAACCCTGGGCAGCGAGGCGGCAGTAGTTGAGAACCTGAAGAAGATATGCATCCTACACGGCAGAGTCCACCTACCTTCGCGCACTAAAAGAGGTGAAGGCCAAGGGTGAAGACGGTGCCGCCATCGCAGTGGCAGCAGCACAGATCACCTGCGAAACCGCAATGTCGCAGGCCGAGCTCATCGCTCGCGAGGCTACCGCAGCGCTGGCAGAGGGCGATGTGCTGATGACGATGCTGGCAGGGCTACGCCGCCTGTCGCGCCGCACCAGCGCCAACACCATCGCGCTCAAAAAGATGATCGGCAACAAGATGATCGAAGACGAGCGGGTACCCTTCGCACTGTAAGAAGTTCAGCACCTCGGTAGTCACAAATAAAAAGCTCCCAGTCTCGAAAGAGGCTGGGAGCTTTTTATGTTCGATCCGTC
>CAXMSR010000390.1:0-532 GCA_964195725.1 uncultured Kiloniellaceae bacterium
AATTTAGAGTACGCAAAGATGCCAGTGGAGCCCAAAAAATACGCCTTTTGGGCAAATACCGCAAGGCGCAAGACTTGTTAGGGAATCCAGCTTCTGTTAGCCTCGACGTTATGATTACAAGTTGCGAAAAATCCTGCCTTTCAGCTGTAAAATTGTAACAATGACCCTCTTTGGACAGTTGAATCTGGGACGCTACGTTTCAGCGCGCTCGGCGGTGCATCGGCTCGACCCACGCACAAAGCTCGTGGCTTGCGCGCTGGTTACCGCGTGCTCCTTTGCGCATGGGTCGTTTCTGGGGGTGTTTTTGACGTGGCCCTTTCTCTTGGCGGGCATAGGCAGCTCGGGCCTCGGCTTCGGATATTTTGCGAGCGGGCTGCGTCCGCTTCGGTGGGTGCTTCTTGCCGGAGTGTTGATGCACGGCGTCTCCACGCCGGGAACCCCGCTGTGGCCCACACCGTTTTTCGGTGTGGAGTTTACCCTCGCAGGTGCTCTTCACGGCTTCAGGGTGATGGGGCAGCTGGTGACCGCTGTG
>CAXMSR010000390.1:542-1358 GCA_964195725.1 uncultured Kiloniellaceae bacterium
GTGGCCTTTGCCACGCTGCTGACCCTGACCACCGCCCCGGCCGAGCTGGTGTGGGGGTTGGGCAAGCTCGCGTCGCCGCTAAAGAGGCTGGGCCTGCCGGTGGAGGAGTTCTTCCTCTCGGTGATGTTGGCGTTGGGGTTCTTTCCGCTTCTGGCGGAAGAGCTGGACGGGATATTTTCAGAAAAGAAAGTACGCGGTAAGCTGGCCGCCGTGGAACTTTTAATAGGCAGGATGCTCGAAAGGGCGGAAGGGTTAGAGGCCCGGTTGACTGAGAAGGCAGCACTATATTCGCCCGGCACTCCGGCACTGGCCGACTGGGCCGTCATCGGCGCAAGCGCCCTTACGGTGTGGATTGTTCTGGGCCTGGGCGGAGGCATGGCGTGAGGAACATAAGGCTTACGCTGGAATACGACGGCACCGACTACGTCGGGTGGCAGATGCAGGACAATGGCCTGGCGGTTCAGGAGGTTGTCACCACGGCGCTTGAGGCGCTGACCGGCCACCCCATAACCCTCTACGGCTCGGGGCGTACCGACTCCGGGGTACACGCCGAGGGGCAGAACGCCAATTTTTTCACCAACTCCAACGCGCCGCTGCGCGCTTATGTTATGGGGCTAAACGCCATGCTGCCCGACGACATCACCGTCTCCAGCGCGGCCCTGATGAGCTCGGGCTTCGACAGCCGCCGCGACGCCCGGGGCAAGACCTACCGCTACATCATCCTGAACACCGCCACCCCCTCGGCCCTGTGGCGACGCTGGAGCTGGTGGGTTTTTCGTCCCCTTGATTCCGAGGCGATGGCGCGGGTGGGGGCAC
>CAXMSR010000391.1:0-1342 GCA_964195725.1 uncultured Kiloniellaceae bacterium
AGATCGACCTTAAATCGGGTATGCTTGCAAGCCCTCAGTGCGAAGACACCAGCTTTGCAGCGTTTGTCGCCGACAACGTCCCCGACAAGCTATGCACTGCGGAAGAGCTGCCGGTGGATACGCTGGTTAACTACTTTGACACACTGCTGGAAGGCGATTTTCATCCGTGAACCACTTTGATTTAGCGGCCAGCTGGAGCTCCATCGAGGCCTTTCGAGAGATAGCGAAGCGCCCCTACCCCTTCATCCTCGACGCGGCCAGCGACCCCGAGCGGCTGGGCAAACACTCGCTGGTGGGCTCTGATCCCTTCCTCGTCGTACACACCAGAGGCGACACCACCCGGCTGGACTACCCCCGGCTGGGCAAGAGCGAAACGACCGAGCTCCACCCCTTCGAGCTTTTACGCGAACTGATAGAGCGCTACCGCAAAGAGGCCGACGCCGACTTTCCCATGCCCACTGGCGGCGCGGTCGGCTACCTCTCCTACGATCTCTTCCCCAAAGTGGAGCAGATAGCCCACACCGTAGAGAATGACCTGGGCATGCCTGAGATGTTTTTTGCCTTCTACGACTGCTTGGCGGTCTTTGAGCACCATGGGGGCACCGCAAAGCTCGTCCTCTCCCCCCCGACTGAAGCCGTTGGTGAAATTCCCCAAGACATTATCGACTTCTGGCAGGGGCCGCCCGTCGGGCAAAAGATTAACAGTGAAAAAGCGGACAACGACAAGACGGGCAGCGGCAAGGCGGACAGCACACCGCCGCCACGCTTTAGCAAACACGGCCTCAAGCCCTGCCAATCGCGTGAGAGCTATCTGGCTTCGGTGCGGCGCGTCCTGGAGTACATCGCCGCAGGCGACGTCTATCAAGTGAACTTCTCACAGCGCTTCGAGACCGATTTTGTCGGCGACCCGGTGGAGTTCTATGCGCGCCTTCGCCAAACCAGCCCCGCGCCCCTCGGCGCGTGTCTGTTTCCAGACGACTTCGTAGTCTTCTCCAACTCGCCGGAGCGCTATCTGCTGATAGAGAACGGCTACATCGAGACGCGCCCCATCAAGGGTACCCGCCCGCGCGGACGAGACGAGGCCGAAGACCGGGCGCTGGCGCGAGAGCTGGCCGCGAGCGAAAAGGACGGGGCCGAGCATGTGATGATCGTCGACCTGGAGCGAAACGATCTGGGGCGTGTGTGCGACTACGACACCGTCCACGTTCCGGAGTTCAAGATCATCGAGTCCTACGCCAACGTACACCACATGGTCTCTACCGTGGCCGGGCGCGTCCACCCCTCGCGCGATCTGGTGGACTGCATCACGAACTCGTTTCCCGGCGGCTCGATAACCGGCGCA
>CAXMSR010000392.1:0-789 GCA_964195725.1 uncultured Kiloniellaceae bacterium
TCGATGACCTCCTTGAAGGGGGCGACGGTCTCCACGCTGTCTCTCTTGTTCGCCACGGCGCTCTAGTCCTTCTTCGACATGCGGGCGGCGGTGTCCATCAGCTTCTGTTTGCCGGTGTAAAAGGGATGGCAAGACGAGCAAATTTCCGTCGTGATGTCGCCCTTGGTCGATTTAGTTTCGAATGAGTTACCACAGTGACAAGTGACCGTGGATGCCTCGTATTTGGGATGGATACCTTCTTTCATCGTTTAGCTCCTATTGACCTGGCTTGGTACAGGTCGCGGATTTAGTGGGCCTTGAAGGCCTTAAAAGAGTGATTTGATACCACTATTTATAACCAATTGCAACTTTTTCTGGTGATCTGTCACCAGAAGCGACAATGAGCTTAAGTAGAATCAAGCTTAGCGATTCATGCTATCGAGAAATTCCTGGTTAGTCTTGGCATCACCGAGCTTGTCGCGCAGGAACTCCATGCTATCAACCACGTTCATTGATGAGAGCACTTTGCGCAGCAACCAGATGCGCTGCAGGCTCTTTTCGTCAATCAGGAGTTCTTCACGACGGGTTCCGGATTTATTGATGTCGATCGCTGGAAAGGACCGCTTTTCGACCAGGCGACGGTCAAGATGTAGCTCCATATTTCCGGTGCCCTTGAACTCTTCAAAGATGACTTCGTCCATCTTGCTGCCGGTATCTACCAGAGCCGTGGCGATGATCGTCAAACTGCCACCTTCTTCAATATTACGGGCAGCGCCAAAGAAGCGCTTCGGCTTATGCAGTGCGTTGGAA
>CAXMSR010000392.1:799-1338 GCA_964195725.1 uncultured Kiloniellaceae bacterium
CGACACCACCGGAAAGGATCTTGCCAGAAGGCGGTACAACCGTATTGTAGGCACGCGCCAAGCGGGTAATAGAGTCGAGAAGAATAACAACATCGCGTTTATGCTCGACCAGTCGGCGGGCCTTCTCAATGACCATCTCGGCAACCTGGACGTGACGGGTCGCAGGCTCGTCAAAGGTCGAGGAGATGACCTCGCCATTGACTGTGCGCTGCATGTCAGTGACTTCCTCGGGCCGCTCGTCGATCAAAAGGACGATCAGGTAGACTTCCGGATGATTGGCTGTAATCGAGTTGGCAATGTTCTGCAACAGAACCGTCTTACCGGTCCTCGGTGGAGCAACAATCAGGGCACGCTGGCCCTTGCCAACTGGTGAGACCAGATCGATGACGCGAGCCGAAAGGTTGTCCGGTTCGCTTTCCAGGATCAGGCGCTCATCTGGATAGAGGGGCGTCAGGTTGTCAAACAGGGTCTTATCACGAGCAACCGCAGGGTTCTCGAAGTTGACCTCGGCGACCTTAAGTAGAGCGAAGTAACGCTCG
>CAXMSR010000393.1:0-231 GCA_964195725.1 uncultured Kiloniellaceae bacterium
ACCGGCACCCATATCTCGTCCACGCCCTCTAGCGCCTCTACTATCTCCAGCCCTACCGTGCCCTGACCCGCAATAACATCGGGGTCATCGAAGGGGTGAACAAAGACCAGCCCGTTCGCCTCCAGTTCACGGGCGCGTTCCAAAGCCGCTTCCAGACTGGGGCCGTACAGCTCCACCTTCGCCCCATACCACCGTGTCGCAATCTGTTTTGAAATAGAGGAATGTTGTGGC
>CAXMSR010000393.1:323-1327 GCA_964195725.1 uncultured Kiloniellaceae bacterium
GTTCGTTGCAACGATTCCAACTTAAGCCAGATGTCGGCGCCAAAATGAGCGGATAAATATTCGGAGCGGACCAGCGGTGTATTAAGAACCATGTTTTCTATACGCCTTGCCGCCTCACGTATAGCTTCTAAAGTAACGGTTTCCGTCATTTAAAAACCCCTTTCACAACACACTGATTCCGTTTGACACCGCTTCGCTATACGCTATGTTTGTCATGTACACACCCTTAAAACCATAATGTGTCCGCCGGCAATTGCAAGCCGCCCAAGCTTGGGGAGGTGTTCATGGCAAATCGCTACTTCGGCATTTTTGATCCCCTGGCGGGTAAAACCCTCGAAATCATGCAACACGACGGTACCGTGGACGAGGCGCTTCGCCCCACTGACCTCACCGACGAGAAGATTCTCGAACTCTACAAAGAGATGGCGCTGCTACGGGAAGTGGACGACATGGCGGTACGCATGCAGCGCGAAGGGCGCATGGGCACTTACGCGCCGGTGCGCGGGCAAGAAGCCTGTCAGGCATCGGCGGCAGCGCTGGAGCCCGGCGACTGGATCGTCCCTTCCTATAGAGAGATGGGGGCGATGTATTTTCACTCCATCCCCTTCGAGATGACCTACCGCTACTGGATGGGTGACGAAGGCGGCAGCGCATGGCCCCGGAGTAAATGCGCCACGCCGATCTCGATCCCCGTGGGGAGCCAGCCGCTCCACGCCGCAGGACTCGCCTGGGCGATGAAGCTGCGAGGCGAAAAATCTGCGGTCATCGCCTATTTCGGCGACGGCGCATCTTCCGAAGGCGAGGTCCACGAAGCGATGAACTTTGCCGGTGTCTATAAGCTGCCGGTGATCTTTTTCTGCCAGAACAATCAATTCGCCATCAGCGTGCCCCGCAGGAGCCAAACCGCCTCGGCCACCATCGCGCAGAAGGCCGCCGCCTACGGTTTCGAGGGCATCCAAATCTACGGCAACGACCTCATGGCGGTTTGGGGTTCGGTCAAAGAA
>CAXMSR010000394.1:0-1319 GCA_964195725.1 uncultured Kiloniellaceae bacterium
CACCCGTCAGCACGTAAAACGGCGCGCGCTTGATCCCCAGGTCGCGCACCCTCCCATATTTTTTAGAAACACTGGAGAGCATCGACCTCTGTATGTTGGAGGCCAGCCTTTTAGATTCGGGGAGCTTCATATTCAGAAGAACATCGGCCAGAATCTGCTCCGTCTCGCGCACTCCGTCAACGGTGATCTTGTTCTCCACGGCCGCCACCCTGCGCGCCGAGCGATCAGACGAGCGATCGAGATAGTAGGTCTCGATTCCCCTCGCCCGCTTCGAGCGGCTGGCGTTGGCGTGAACCGAGATGAAAAGATCGGCTCCGAAACGGTTGGCGATGGCGGTGCGCCGGGAGAGTGATAGCCACACATCGCGATCGCGCGTCAGCTTCACCTCGCAGTTTAAAGCCTTTTTCAGTTTGCGGGCCAGCGCCAGCGAGATGCCGAGGGTTACATCTTTTTCTTTCAGGCGCTTGTAGCCCACGGCACCGGGGTCTTTGCCGCCGTGGCCTGGGTCGATGACGATGCGAAGCGGGCGGGCGCGGGCGGAGAGCACCTGTTTTTTACGCGGTTTTTTACGGAGACCCTTTTTGGGCGGCGCAGTTGTTAGAACTGTCTTTTGCGGCGCGCGTAACCCCTCGATTATTGCGGCTACGGGATCGCTGACGGCCACCAAGAGCGGTTCGTCGCGAAAGACGTCGATAACGAGCCTGTCGGGCGACAAGAGGGGGAAGACCCTGTGTGTGGAGGGGCTTTTCATGTCCAGCACCACCCTCACCGTGGTGGGGTCGAACTGCGCTACACGGATACGCGAAACCAGGCCGTCCAACACTTCGAGCTGCTCGGCGGCGGCGCTGCCCAGACGCGCATCCGAGATATCTATGAACACCCGTGGCGGCTTGCCCGCTGCCGGGTCGGCGGCGAGCGCTTTTGCGCGGTAGGGCGAGAGCCCGGTGAGATCGACGACGACGCGGGTATATTTGTCGCCGCTCCAGTGGCGAAGCCCCACAACGCCCACACCCTTGCCCAGCGCCGAGAGCCGCTTTCTGGCAAGCCCCACCATGTCGCCGCTGCGATAGGCGGTGGTTATCTTTTCATAGAGCGCCTTTGCCGACCCCTTGTCCGCCCCATTCTCAAAGAGCCTCGCGCTGCGAAAGAGCGCGTCGTCGGCCAGGGTAGAGGCGGCGTATCCGGTGTAGAGCCGCTTGTAGTGGGCGAGCGCCGTTTGAGCGTCGCTCTCGTCGTTGGAGATCCTGAGGGCGAACTCGCGGCACTTGCCCGCCATATAAAGAGCATCGGCGGCGCGGCGGCTTTTGGGGGCCGACCGC
>CAXMSR010000395.1:0-1315 GCA_964195725.1 uncultured Kiloniellaceae bacterium
AAGGTCGGCCTCGACGGTCACGACCGCGGCATCAAGGTCGTCGCGCGCGCGCTGCGCGACGCCGGGATGGAAGTGATCTACACCGGCATTCGTCAGACGCCGGAGAAGATAATCGCCACAGCGATCCAGGAAGACGTAGACGTAGTCGGCCTCTCCTGCCTGTCGGGCGCGCACAACGTGCTCTTCCCCAAGGTAGCTGCGGGCATCCGCGAAAAGGGCAAAGAGGGTGTACTGCTTTTTGGTGGCGGCATCATCCCCACCGAAGACATCCCCGCCCTCAAGGAGAGCGGCTTTCAGGCGATCTTTCTGCCCGGCACCGACACCAACGATGTTGTGGCCTTCATCAACAAGACCCTGGGCTAGAGAGCTCGCCCGGCAACTATAAGGTAGCCATTATGCCAAGCCAGATAAACCACATCGGAATCGCCGTCCACGACATCGACGAGGCGGCCAAGTTCTACACCGAGCACCTTGGCCTGACGCTTGGAGGCGTCGAGGAAGTGCCCGACCAGAAGGTCAAAGTAGCCTTCCTGGAAATCGGAGAGGTGCGCATCGAGCTCATTCAGCCCACCAGCCCCGAATCCCCCGTGGCCAAGTATCTGGAGAAAAACGGCCAGGGCATCCACCACATCGCCTATCAGGTGGACGACGCCGCCGCTGCGGTCGAGAAGCTAAAGGGGCAGGAAGTGCGCATGGTCGATCAACAGCCCAGAAAGGGCGCGCACGACACCTTGATCGCCTTTGTCCATCCCAAAGCCTCAGGCGGCGTACTCACCGAGCTGGTACAAGAGACCCATAAGTAAAAGGGCTCTCTCTGATAGTAGCGTTGCGTTTTTAAGAGCAGAAAAAATGTCTGAAAAAAATACACCCGCCGTCATTTTACTGAGCGGCGGGCTCGATTCGGCAACAGTGATGGCGATGGCCCGTGAAAAAGGCCACCGCCTTCATGCGTTGTCGTTTGCCTACGGCCAGCGCCACGACGTGGAGCTGGAGGCGGCAAAAAAAGTCGCTTCTTCCATGAACTGCGGCGACCACGCCATCGTCAACCTAGACCTTGGCCGCCTGGTTCACTCCGCGCTAACCGGGCAGGTCGAAGTGCCCAAATATCAGGACGACGAGGGCGCAGGCGATTCCATCCCCGTCACCTACGTCCCGGCGCGAAACATCATCTTTCTAGCCTACGCCGCCGCCCGCGCCGAGACGGTGGGCGCGCGCGACATCTATCTGGGTGTAAACGCCGTCGACTATTCAGGCTACCCCGATTGCCGCCCCGAGTTTATTGACGCTTTCGGGAAAGCTCTCGATTTGGGCACCA
>CAXMSR010000396.1:0-1307 GCA_964195725.1 uncultured Kiloniellaceae bacterium
GATACGCCGGTTATGGCGACTAGCTGGTTGTGGGGGATGTCGAGGTCGAGGTTGCGCAGATTGTTTTGGGTAGCTCCGCGAATAATGAGGGGCGCGGCTGCGCCTTCTGAACGTTTTTTCATGGCGGATCAACCAATTCGGGCAAAGGGCTCAGGCGCTTCCGCTGCTCTGGCTGAGGAGGCTGGGGTCGATGCCCAGCGAACGGATGGCGTGTTCCCATCGCTCGGCTGCCGGGACGTCGAAGATGAGCTCGGCGTCGGTGGGCACCACCAGCCAGTCGTTGCGCGCCAGCTCGCTTTCCAGCTGCCCCGCCGACCACCCCGCGTAACCCAGAGCGAAGATGAAGCGCTCGGGGCCGTTGCCTTTGGAGATATCCTGAAGTATGTCGATGGAGGTGCCAAGGGCGATGTCGCCGGTCACCGTCAGGGTGTCGTGGTAACGCTCTGCGCCCTCGAAGATGATGAAGCCCGCTTCGGGCTGCACGGGGCCGCCGTAGTGTACTGCCTTATCGGCGTTTTGCGAGGTGTCGAATTTTTGCCCCGCGTAGACCTGGTCGAGCTGAAAGGGCAGCGGGCGGTTGATGACGACCCCCATCGAGCCCTCACCGGTGTTCTCGCACAAGAGCACAGCGGTGCGGTGGAAGTTGACGTCTTTCAGCTGGGGCATCGCAACCAGCAGCAGCCCCTTTAGTTCAGTCGTCTCTAGCATTAAGGCGTCCGGCGGTGGTGTAGTGCGTGCATGAGATCAACCAGCGTTTTTCTCTCGGGGCATACAAAATATGCAGGGAGAGTAACCGGCGTCGTAGGCCTTGGCGATGGTGGGGAAGGTGCGCACGTTGCCCGCCCACTCGATGGCGTTCACAGCACAGCTGGGGCGCTCGTTTTCGAGGTCGTGTACTCTTTTTTGGCGGTAGGGATTGGTGTCGGCTACAAAACGCTCGGTGTACTCTGCCCAGTGGGTCATCGGGTCTCCTCCATGTGCCGCTTCGGTCGGTTGGCCCGAGACCGGGGCGGCACCTATTAATAGATGCCGTCGCTCCCAGATTGCGTCGGCGTAGCGCCTGAAAATCAGACGGCACGAACTGCCGGGAGGAGCGGTGTGAAGTAGATTATTCTAAATAAAGCGCCACGGCTAAATGCCCAGCATCATGTCCTGAAAACGTTTCCACCAGTGGACGAGCGCCGCTATTACTACCATCGAGGCGATGAAGAGCCCGATCAGCCCCCACATGGCGGCGGTGGTTAGAAATGTCGAGAACGCCGCTTTCTCCTGAATCTTCTGCTGCGCCCAGACCGAGAGTTCGGAGG
>CAXMSR010000397.1:0-1303 GCA_964195725.1 uncultured Kiloniellaceae bacterium
GAACTTCGGCATCGCGCGCGACTACAAAGGTGCGGTGTGCAACCTGCGCTTTGACGACACCAACCCCGCCAAAGAAGAGCAGGAGTACGTCGATTCGATAATGGAAGACCTGTGCTGGCTGGGCTTTAGCTGGGGCGACAAGGTCTTTTTCGCCTCCGACTATTTTGAAGACCTCTACAACTTCGCCGTAAAATTGATCGAAGCGGGCAAGGCCTATGTAGACGACCAGTCCGCCGACGAGATACGCCACAATCGCGGCACCCTGAGAGAACCTCGACCTCTTCAAGGGGATGCGCGACGGCGAGTACCCCGACGGCTCCAAAGTGCTGCGCGCCAAGATCGACATGGCCTCGGGCAACTTGAACCTGCGCGACCCTGTCATGTACCGCGTGTTGCGCGCCCACCACCACCGCACCGGCAACGCTTGGTGCATCTACCCGATGTACGATTGGGCCCACGGACAATCGGACGCGCTGGAGGGGGTAACCAACTCGCTCTGCACCCTAGAGTTTGAAGATCACCGCCCCCTCTACCAGTGGTTCCTTGAGCAACTCATCGTAATAGACCGGCTCGACTTTAAAAATCCGCCGCTCCAGACCGAATTCGCACGGCTCAACCTGAGCCACACGGTGCTGAGCAAGCGAAAACTCATCGAGCTGGTAAAGTACAACCATGTGCAGGGGTGGGACGACCCGCGCATGCCCACCATCGCCGGGCTTCGCCGCCGGGGCTTTACGCCGGAGTCGATCACCAATTTTTGCGACCGCATCGGCGTAGCCAAAAAAACCAGCGTCGTTGACGTTGCCCTTCTGGAGCACTGCGTGCGCGAAGACCTGAACCAGCGCGCCCAGCGGCGCATGGCGGTGCTAAACCCGCTAAAAGTCGTCATCACCAACTACCCCGAAGGCCAGTCCGAAGAGTTGGACGCCGTAAACAACCCCAACGACGAGGCAGCAGGGTCGCGCAAGGTGGCTTTCGGGCGCGAATTCTATATCGAACGCTCCGACTTTATGGAAGACGCGCCGAGAAAATTCTTCCGCCTCTCGGTGGGCCGCGAAGTGCGGCTTCGCTACGCCTACTTCGTCACCTGCACCGGCTACGAAACCGACGACGACGGCAACGTCACCACCGTCTTGGCCACGTACGACCCCGACACACATGGCGGCTCGGCCCCCGACGGGCGCAAGGTCAAGGCCACGATCCACTGGGTGTCAGCCGATCATGCGGTCGCCGGCACGGTTGTGCTGTACGACCGGCTGTTCACCGACAGTCACCCCGGTGCCGAAGGTGGAGATCCTCTGGC
>CAXMSR010000398.1:0-1283 GCA_964195725.1 uncultured Kiloniellaceae bacterium
GAAGCGCCACCATCCTCCGCTCCACCAGGGTTTTCTGGCCGACGATGACCTTGCCCAGCTCGGCGTCGATGCGCCTGCACGCCTCGGCAGCACTTGCTACCAGTTCAGTATCTTCACCGTTGATCATCTTCAACATTCCTTTCGACTCCATGCGTGTCGTCTGGCTCGCCCGGACTTAAAGCGCCCAATATCCCCAGCGCCCGGTGTTGCCTGTTGACGAGTTCATCGTTTCCGGCCTTCTGTGCGGCGTCCAGCAGCCCCATCCGGCCCGGCAGGTCGAAGGGGTTTAGCTCCATAAGCTCTTCAAAAGCGGCTGTCGCCTCTTCGTGTCGCTCCAGCCCCGCCAGCGCTTCACCCTTCTTGAACCACAATACTCCACGATCTTCGTAGAGGTCGAGCACTCCCTCCAGAGCGTCCAGCGCCTCTTGGGGGTGTCCCTGCCGCAGCTGGGCCCCGGCATAGCGCGAGGCCACCGCAGGCATGCGCGGCGAGATGACGTAGGCCTTGCCGTATTCAGCCAGAGCCGCCACGTCCCTGCCCCTTGTGCGCAACATGTCGCCTAGACGGACAAAGTCGCGCGCCTTCGGGTCAGAAATCTTGCCGGGCTCGTCGCCGTCGTCGGTGGCTTCGGCGTGACTTTCGCCACCGTAGCCGTCTTTTAAGGCTATACCGATCACCTCCAGCTCGCGGTTTCGAAGGGGCAGCTCGCCCACCCAGCCTTTCCAGGAGCGCTCGAAGTCGGCAAAGGAGCCTCCCCATACCTTCTCCAGGGCGGCCCTGTCGTCCAAACCGACGCCCATCGCAGCCACCAGCCTGACGGGGGCGTCGGGGCCGCGCTGCTGCGCCAGATAGTGCATCATCGTCCCCACCTGGGCAAAGGCCACCGTCGCGTCTTCGTTGGAGGGGAGCTTGGCTATCGAGGGGCTCATCGCGTCGAGCGCTATCAGGGTGTTTTCACTATGGCGTTTGGAGAGGATCGCCAGGGAGAGCGGCGAGAGCTTGCCCTCTTGGCCGCGCCACGACGCCTCAAGCTGCTTTGCCACTCCCTCGTGAATCCAGATTGGAGCCGCGCCGCGAGACAGACGGTAAATGAGCAGGTGCAGGTATTCGTGGCTCAGCGTGTCGCGCCAGCGGTACCCCCAGACGGTGGCTCTGGGGCTGGTTATCATCAGACGGTTGAACTTGCACAGCCCTATTATGCCGGTAGTCTCGACCTCTTCGCGGGTGAGGGTGGAGACGGCGGTAAAGTCGGCCAGCGTCGGGTAGATCTCTACGCGCACCTT
>CAXMSR010000399.1:0-232 GCA_964195725.1 uncultured Kiloniellaceae bacterium
CCAACTCGGCTGCGACCAGCGCACCCTTGCCATGGGGAACGCTCAGGAGATATTCGGTGGTTCCAGGCGGGGTGCAGCCACGCAAAAGCGCGGGATTAAGGCGTTTCAAGGTGCTCTGGGCCACTCCGGATATGCGGCTGACCGTGCGCAAATCCACCGGAGAGTCCACCATCACCTCGTCGATCTGCTCGCCTTTTTGCGCCGGGGCAGGCTCGAAACCGTAAGCTTCGGG
>CAXMSR010000399.1:242-1024 GCA_964195725.1 uncultured Kiloniellaceae bacterium
CGGGCGGGGTGCAGCCCCTTAAGAGCGCAGGGTTTAGCTCTTTTAGCGTCACCTCAGAGACCCCGGAGATGCGGCTCACCGTGCGAAGATCAACGGGCGAGTCGACCTTCACCTCGTCGATCGCTCCAATCATCTCATGCGCGGCGGGCTCAAAGCCGTAGGACTCGGGGTTGGAGAAGATATCCATCAGGGCGTAGAACTTGGGCACATAGCGCCTCGTCTCCGGCCTCAGGAGCTTCTTATCACAGAGCTGCCAGAAATCTGCGCCGCCTTTCGAGATGGCGCGTCCCACCCCGCCCGGCCCGGCGTTGTACGCCGCGAGCGAGAGTTCCCAGTCGCCAAAGCGTTCGTAAAGCTCCTGCAGATGATCGACCGCAGCCCTCGTAGAGGCGCGCCAGTCGAGCCGCTCGTCCACCCACCAATCCACCCGCAGCCCGCTTAGGCGCGCCGTGGAGTCGATAAACTGCCACATGCCCGCAGCACCTGCGTGCGAGTAGGCGTCGGTACGAAAAGAGCTCTCCACCATCGGCAATATATAGAGCCCCTGGGGCAGCCCTTTTTGTGCGAGGACTTCGCTTATATAGTCGCGGTAGCGCATCGCGCGGGCGAGCCCCCGGTCGATCGCCTTTCGGTTGCCCCCCGTAAACTCGCCGATGACGGCGAGCACCTCTTTGCGGCGGGGAACTTCAATGCCCAGCGGGTTTGGCGCTTCGAGCTCAACCTCCGCGCCACCGTCCTCTCCGGCTACGGCTGCCGACTCCAGGGTTTCGAGCGGGTTCGGC
>CAXMSR010000399.1:1034-1281 GCA_964195725.1 uncultured Kiloniellaceae bacterium
GCCCTCTACGCCCTCTACAGGGGGAACGTCTCCGCCTGGCGAGGCAACGAGCCCCTCCGCGTGAACAGGTGCCCCCTCAAGCAATGCAGCCGCCTCGGTGGCGTCAGCATCGGCAACGCGAACAGCACTGCCCGCATCAATGGCAGCGGTTGCAGGGGGCTTCACAGCGGCCACAGCCTCGTGGGGCTTGTCGACATCGGTAGAGCTCAGCTGACCGGTGGAGCAGCCTGCGAAAAAGAGCGCAGGC
>CAXMSR010000400.1:0-1270 GCA_964195725.1 uncultured Kiloniellaceae bacterium
ATATTTAGCCGCTATCATAATCTATGCAAATCTATTCGACTCAGGGTTTTGGTTCTAACCATAGACCTTGATAGACCTTCATTGCGGCCAAACAAAGGTTATAGCTGTAAAGTTAAATAACGCAGCAAGTTGCGAGGAGCAACGCCCAACTTTTTGATTAAAGTTTTTCTCGCCACCCGCCACGCGCTACGCGCCACGGGAGAGAGCGACAAAGGAGCGAACGACCATGTGCCTTGCTGTACCAATGCAGGTCAAAACAATCGAAAACGAAGTCGCTATGTGCGAAATCGACGGCGTACAGCGTGAAGCCAGCTTGATGATGCTTGATGACGTCAAGATCGGTGACTACGTACTCATTCACGCCGGCTTTGCAATCGAGAAAATTGATGACGACGAAGCACAGCTAACCCTGAAGGCTTTGCGAGAAGCTCTCGACATGGGCTTGACCACCGAATGAAGCACCAGAACGAATACCGCGACCCCGAGCTCGCCAAGCTTCAGCTCGAAGCCATTCGCCAGACGATCTCCGGCTACGATGGTAGCATGACTTTCATGGAAGTCTGCGGCACCCACACCATGGCGATCTACCAGCACGGCATCCGCTCCCTGCTGCCCGAGCAGGTGCAACTAATCTCCGGCCCCGGCTGCCCGGTCTGCGTCACCCCGGTCGGCTTCGTCGACCAGGCCGTCGCCCTGGCCCGTCGACCCGATACAATTATTGCCACTTTCGGTGACATGGTTCGGGTGCCCGGCTCTTCCTCCAGTCTGCTTCACGAACAAGCCAGGGGAGCAAGCATCAAGATTGTCTACTCACCCCTTGATGCTGTCGCCCTTGCCGAGAAAAATCCCGGCAGTGACGTCGTCTTCCTCGGCGTCGGCTTTGAAACCACCACCCCGACTGTGGCCGGCGCCATACTGACCGCGGCCCAGCAGAAACTCGACAACTTCTTTGTCCTCTGTTCACACAAAACCATGCCCGGCCCCATGGCCGCACTCGCCGGCGACCCGGAGCTGCAGGTTGACGGCTATCTCTGTCCAGCGCATGTTTCAGCCATCATTGGTGCCAACGCCTACCAGCCTCTCGTCGATGCTTACCAAGTTCCTTGCGTGGTCACCGGCTTTGAACCTCTCGATGTACTACAAGGCGTACTGATGCTGGCAAAGCAAACCGTTGCCGGTGAAGCGCGTGTTGAAACCCAATATCGCCGTGTGGTCAAACCGGAGGGCAATCGCAAAGCGCAACAACTCCTCGAGCAAGTCTTTGAACCCG
>CAXMSR010000401.1:0-1268 GCA_964195725.1 uncultured Kiloniellaceae bacterium
GTCGTCGCCGGCAACATCGGTTCGTCAACCAAAATGGAATACACGGTGATTGGTGAGGAGTTTAACATTGCCGCCCGTATGCAGGGCATAGCTCAACCGGGAGAGGTTCTTATTTCCGAGAACACCTACCGGTTCGTTGCCGAGGCCTTCCATGTAACACGACTCGAACCGATCACATTCAAAGGGAAAAACACCATGGTCGAGGTTTACCGGGTTGACGGACTGCGTGAGAACGAGTAAAAAGCCCTACGCGTTAAATTGCCGGACTTATAACAATGGCATTTAACGCAAAGACGCAAAGACGCAAAGTTAAAAACAAGACGCAAAGAAAACCTTTTTATTTTTTTAACCTTGCGTCTTTCTCAGTTTTCTTTGCGACTTTGCGTTACGCTTCTTCATATTGACTCAAGAACTCTGGAGCATTTATCCAATGAACATTACAGGCATTAAGGGCATGAACGACATTCTGCCCGGCGACGTTGAAACCTGGCAGCATCTCGAAGAGCAGGCCCGCAAGGTTTTCGGAGCCTTCGGTTACCGTGAGATTCGCGTGCCGGTCGTCGAAAAAACCGACCTCTTCTGTCGCTCGATCGGCGAGACCACCGACATCGTTGAAAAAGAGATGTACACCTTCACCGACAAGGGCGGCACCTCGATGACCCTGCGTCCGGAAGGAACGGCTCCTGTGATGCGCTCCTTCATTCAGCACAAGATGTATGCTCAGGATCCGGTCTCGAAACTCTACTATATCGGCCCTATGTTCCGTCACGAACGTCCTCAGAAAGGCCGCTACCGTCAATTCCACCAGATCGGGGCAGAAGTCATCGGTGTCGACGATCCCAAGATCGACGCCCAGGTGCTGGCCATGCTCAGCCACTACTTTCAAACCACGAAAATTCCCGATGTAGTCCTGCAGATCAACTCCCTTGGTTGTCCGGAATGTCGTCCAAGCTACCGTGAGACTCTGATCAGCTTCCTTGAGCAGCGCATCGAATCACTCTGTGCCGACTGCCAGCGACGCTACACCACGAACCCGCTGCGCGTCCTTGACTGTAAGGTGCCCGGATGCAAGGAAGCAACAGTTGACGCACCGGCCATGCTTAACAACCTCTGCATCGGTTGCGAGACTCACTTCGGTCAGGTTAAAGAGCACCTCGATGCCCTGTCAGTAAGCTACACGGTGAACCCGCGCATGGTACGCGGTCTCGACTACTACACTAAAACCACCTTTGAGATGGTGACCGGCAGTCTCGGTTCACAGAATGCTG
>CAXMSR010000402.1:0-1266 GCA_964195725.1 uncultured Kiloniellaceae bacterium
GGAGATGAAGGGGAAGCTCCGGTCACATCGGTGCAGCCCGAGGCAGCACCCGAGGGCGAGGCCGCCCCCGATGCCGTTGACTTTAGCGACCTGGAACAGATTCCGGAGTCCCCGCCGGTATCCGGCGATGATACCGATCACGAGCCGGATATCGAATCTGAGTCGCGCTCCTGATTATGGCCAAGAAACCCCCCGCGCAAGAGCCGGCGCTGGTTCCCGCAATCGATGCGGAGCTGCCCCCGACACCGGCTGGTGAAAAACTACAAAAAGTCCTCGCCCGAGCCGGTTTTGTCTCCCGTCGAGAGATGGAGCGGTGGATACAGGAACGCAGAATTACGGTCGATGGCCAGGTTGCCACCCTGGGAGATCGGGTAGACGGTCTGGCCAGAATTACCGTCGATGGCAGGCCCCTGAAAGTGGCATCGGCGGTGGAGACTCGCTGCATCCTCTATCACAAACCCACCGGCGAGGTGTGTACCCGCAAGGACCCCCAGGGCCGGCGCACCGTATTTGAACGCTTACCCAAACTCAAGTCGGGCCGCTGGATTTCTATCGGTCGACTCGACTTCAATACCTCGGGGCTACTGCTCTTTACCACCGACGGGGAGTTGGCCAATTCACTGATGCACCCGTCGTCGAATATCGAGCGGGAATACATGGTGCGGGTGATGGGTGAGGTGCAGGCGGATATGCTGCAGCGCATGGTAGAAGGTGTCATGCTGGACGATGGCGTGGCGCGTTTTTCCGATGTTCAGGATGGCGGCGGCGAGGGCATTAACCGCTGGTTTTATGTCGTCCTGATGGAGGGGCGCAACCGTGAAGTCAGGCGCTTGTGGGAATCACAGGGCCTCACTGTCTCTCGCCTCAAGCGCGTTCGCTACGGCGAAGTCTTCATCCCGTCGCGGGTAAAGCAGGGGCAGTGGACGGAACTGGAACGCAAAGAGGTCAAGGGTCTTTATCGTATGGCGAAGCTGGAGCAAAAGGATGTCGCGCGCAAGTCGGTCAAGGAGCGCGAGGTGATGGAGCGACAGTTCGGCAAGCGGCAGGGGCGGGGTTTGGCGCGTAAAAAGGGTCGATTTTAGGTTTTAGATTTTTCGGGTCGCTTTAGTTGTGAGTTATTAAGCCGAACGGCGGGGGGTGTAAACGCTTTGCCGCGACACGCAACAAGGCCATCCATGGCGGCTCGGCTGCGGCCGTCCCTGGCCGCAGACGGTCTAGCGAGGCAACAATCAGCTCCATCGGCTCCCATCGAACGTTTTCTGCTCT
>CAXMSR010000403.1:0-1253 GCA_964195725.1 uncultured Kiloniellaceae bacterium
CGACGCTGGCAAGACTCAGGCTCGCCGAAGATGAGTCGGCCGAAACAGTCGAAAAATTGTCTCGAATTGTCGATTTCGTCGACCAGTTGAGCCAGGCGGCCACCGATGGCGTTGTGCCGATGGCGCACCCGTTCAATGAGACGCAGCGGCTGCGCGTCGATGAGGTCACGGAGACGGATGACCGCGATCATTTCCAGGAGAACGCCCCGGCTGTCAGTGACGGCCTGTACCTGGTACCCAAGGTCATCGAGTGACGCATGAGCCAGGATCTGCATCTTCAAACGCTGACACAGCTCGCCGCCGGTCTCGAGAACGGCACCTTCTCGTCTGTCGACATTACAAAGGCGCTGCTGGATCGCATTGATTCGCACAATGGCACGCTGAACGCGTTCATCACCGTCACGGCGGAACAGGCTATTGCGGATGCGAAGCGGGCGGACGACGCAAGGGCGTCGGGCAATGCCGGTGTACTCAACGGTCTTCCAATCGTTCACAAAGATATTTTTTGTACGCGCGACGTCCTGACGACGTGCGGCTCGCGCATGCTCGAGAACTTCGTCTCTCCTTACGACGCGACCGTCGTAAAACGTATGGCTGAGGCGGGCGCCGTCATGCTCGGCAAGTCCAACATGGACGAGTTCGCGATGGGCTCGTCAAATGAGACGAGCTATTTCGGTCCCGTGATGAACCCCTGGAACCTCGAGTGTTCTCCGGGCGGCTCATCTGGTGGATCGGCCGCAGCCGTTGCTGCGCGGCTGGCGCCTGCCGCGACGGGGACGGATACGGGTGGGTCGATTCGCCAACCAGCCGCGCTGACAGGCACCGTCGGGCTAAAGCCGACCTACGGCCGTGTTTCGCGATACGGCATGATCGCTTTCGCTTCGAGCCTCGATCAGGCGGGCGTCATAACTCGCAGTACCGCTGATGCAGCGATGCTGCTCGGCGTCATGGCCGGGTTTGACGAACGCGATTCCACGTCGATCAATCAGGCGGTGCCAGATTACGTCGCCGGCCTCAAAAAGTCGCTCAAGGGCTTGCGCGTTGGCATCGTTCGCCAGCACTTCGATGAAGGTCTCGACGACAACTGCGGTGTTGCCGTCAAAGATGCGCTCGCGCTGCTTGAAGCGCAGGGCGCCATTTTGACTGAGGTGGATTTGCCCAACCTCGAACTATCCGTACCGACCTATTACGTCGTTGCGCCGGCGGAGTGTTCATCGAATCTGTCGCGCTTTGACGGCGTACGTTTTGGTCGT
>CAXMSR010000404.1:0-1253 GCA_964195725.1 uncultured Kiloniellaceae bacterium
AAAGTGGCATGCAGACCGTATTTCTTGGCAATTGTTTTTACAACCCACTTGAAGGTCGTGGTATTGTCAGCAGCAGTTACTGCGTCGGCATACTTGAAGTTAATCTCATGCTGGCCCTCGGCAACCTCATGATGGGAAGCCTCGATCTCAAATCCCATTTCCTCAAGGACTTCGATGATCTCCCGACGGCAGTCAATACCTTCATCATCTGCATCAACACTAAAGTAGCCTGCATTATCATGGGTTATCGTTGTTGGATTGCCGTTTTCGTCCTTGTTAAACAGAAAGAACTCAGCCTCGGTACCGACATTCATGGTGTAGCCCAGTTTTTTGGCATCACCCATAACCCTTTTCAGGTTTCCCCGGGGGCACCCGGCGAACGGTGTGCCGTCAGGCAAATAGATATCACAAATAATCCGGGCTGCTGCCCTGCCTTCTTTTTTTCGCCAGGGCAATACCGTAAAGGTATCGAAATCCGGCTTCAAACACATGTCAGACTCGTTAATGCGGGCAAAACCGTCGATGGAAGAGCCGTCAAACATCATTTTGCCGTCCAGGGCTTTTCCAAACTGGCTTTTGGGAATGGCTATATTTTTCATAAAGCCAAAGATGTCCACGAACTGCAGTCTGAAAAACTGAACATTCTCCTCCTTAATAATTTTCATAATTTGTGCTCTGGTCATTTTTCTGTCTCCTTTATTGTCTGGTTAAATTATTCTTATTTCCGGAATAGAAAAACTTCTGTTATTCATTTTTTATTCCTCTTGTTTTCCTCTTTTCTCTTATTCATTTGTGACTGCATAAAGCAATCCCTGTTGCAATTCATTTTTATAGGCAGGGGCTTCGATTTTTTGACCTTCATGGTCAAGCACATAAAAAACATCTACGACCTGGTCTGCCTTGGAGCCGATCCTGGCCCGGTATACACTGATCCCGAAATCAGACAGGGTTTTCGTGATATCATAGAGTATGCCAATCCTGTCTTTGGAAAACACTTCGATCACCGAATAAAGCTCTGATGCCTGATTATCAATAGTTACATTTGCAGCAAGACGCTGCTGCACTCCTTGCGGTTTTCTTTTTAATGGCGCCAACTTCTGGCTCAAGCGATGTTCAATTCCAAAACGCTGTTTAATGACCAGGTGCAGTTCATTTTCCATGGTTTCCCAGTCCTGCCCATCATAGGTTTCCGATATTGCCGAGGACACCTCAATTGTATCAACTGCAGTACCGTCATCCCAGGTGAAGATTTT
>CAXMSR010000405.1:0-1252 GCA_964195725.1 uncultured Kiloniellaceae bacterium
CCGTCTCACCTGGGGCAACGCCCCACCAAAAAACCCCGCGTGTGTGCTCCCTAAAGGTGACATCCCCCCAAACGTGGCGTAGAATTACAATATTCATTTTCTTCTTTGCTGCTGCACCACTTAAAGCAGGAGGCGTAATGAGGATTATCGCTGCGCTGACCATCATCATGCTCACCGCAGGCCAAGCCCTGGCCGCCGACGCCCACGAGATAAGCCGACGCCTGGACGAGCTCTTTCGTGCGGGTTCCAGCCGCACCGTCGTCTCGATGAAGGTCACCACCCCCCACTACACGCGCATCCTCAAGATGGAGATTTACACTCGCGGCATGGATGACACGCTGGTGCGCATCCTGGAGCCAAAAAAAGAGCGCGGCGTGGCTACGCTAAAGCGCGGCTCGAAGATGTGGAACTATCTGCCCAAGATCAGAAAGACGATTCGCATCCCCCCCTCGATGATGAGCTCGTCATGGATGGGGTCGGACTTTTCAAATGACGATCTGGTGCGCGAGTCGAGCTGGGAAAAAGATTTTGACGTGATCCTTATGACGGGGCTGCCCGCCGGGCAGGCTGGGCTCGAATACATCCCCAAGCCCGACGCCCCGGTGCCGTGGCATAAGGTGGTGGGGTATTTCGATAGCGAAACCCTCATCCCCACGACTATAGAATATTACGACGAGAAGGGGCGGCTTGCCCGCACTATGACCTTTGATGAGGTGGGGATACTGGGCGGGCGCACCCTGCCCAAGCGCATCGTCCTCACGCCGCTTTTGGGCGATAAGCTGGGCAACTCCACGGTGATGGTCTATGAGGAGGCGCAGTTCGACTTGCCACTTAGGGACGGGCTCTTCTCGCTGACAACGCTTCGGGCCGGCAGATGAATACGCTAGTGGGGCTGGCGCTGCGCAATCTGGCCCGGCGCAAGATGCGTACCTGGCTTACCTTCGGGATGATCCTCACCGGCACGGCGCTGATCGTCTTCTCGGTGGGGCTGGCCGAGGGCACCTACCGCGACATGATCCGCATCTCGACCTCTACCTGGACGGGGCATTTTCAGGTCACCGCACCAGGGTTCATCGACTCGCCTTCCCTCTTTAAATCTATCGCCAATCCGCAAGCCGACGCCGCTGCGCTCATGACCCATCCTCTTGTTGAAGCCGTCAGCCCAAGGGTGGAGACGGCGGGGCTCTTTTCGGCGGGCAACCGCACCACCGGCGCGGCACTTATCGGGGTAGATCCGGAGGGCGAGCAGAGG
>CAXMSR010000406.1:0-380 GCA_964195725.1 uncultured Kiloniellaceae bacterium
GGTTTACATCACCATGAACGGTCAGATCTTTGACCCGGCAACAACACGTAAGAACGTGGAGATGAATCGCTTCGAAGCCATCTAGCAACCTGTCGGACTAACCATGGACTTGCTGCCAGCAGGAACGAAATAATCCTATCAGGCTCCGTGGCACAAACAGAAAAGGCGCAAAGAATTAAATTCTTTGCGCCTTTTTCATATTCGTTGAATCCGAGTTACAGGATCTGGCTTAAGAACAGCTTGGTCCTATCGTTTTGAGGATTGTCGAAGAACTCGTGCGGGTTATTCTCTTCCACGACCTGCCCCTCGTCCATAAACATGACGCGATCGGCAACGCTCTTGGCAAAGCCCATCTCGTGAGTAACGACGAGCATCGTCAT
>CAXMSR010000406.1:390-1238 GCA_964195725.1 uncultured Kiloniellaceae bacterium
GCCTTCTTCGGCCAGATCAATCATTACGTCGAGGACTTCCTTGATCATTTCCGGGTCCAGGGCCGAGGTTGGCTCATCAAAAAGCATAACTTCCGGCTTCATACAGAGGCTGCGGGCGATGGCGACTCGTTGCTGCTGTCCACCGGAGAGCTGTCCAGGGAACTTCAGTGCCTGCTCGGCGATATGCACCTTTTCCAGATACATCATCGCCATCTCTTCAGCCTCTTTCTTCGGTGTCTTGCGAACCCAGATCGGTCCCAGGGTCAGATTCTCGACAATCGTCAGATGCGGGAAGAGGTTAAAGTGCTGGAAGACCATGCCGACTTCTGCACGGACCTTCTCAATATTCTTGAGGTCATTGGTCAGCTCCGTGCCATTGACGATGATCTGACCGCGCTGATGCTCCTCCAGCCGGTTGATACAGCGAATCCGGGTTGATTTTCCGGAACCAGAAGGCCCGCAGATAACAATCCGTTCACCCAGCGCTACCTTCAGGTTGATGTCGCTCAAGACATGGAAGTCCCCATACCACTTGTGCATGCTGTTGACTTCAATGATCGGTGTTTTATCCGAGTTTTCTACGATTTGCTTTTCAGTATCGTTCATAAATCTCTCGCAAGTTTCGGCCTGCTGAATAATCAGCGGCCCATTGAATCATCGCCCGGTATGCAGTGATTTTTCCAGTTTACGACTGTAGCTCGACATGGCGTAGCAACAGATGAAATAAAGGACCGCCAGGAAGATGTAAGCTTCGGTCGAGTAGGCGGTCCACTTCGGATTCGACAGGGTAACCTTGGTTGTCTTCAAGACGTCATAAAGTGCGATGATGACGACCAGAGATGTATCTT
>CAXMSR010000407.1:0-1223 GCA_964195725.1 uncultured Kiloniellaceae bacterium
TTCTCCACCGACGCCAAGCAGCTGCGCCGCGCGGGGCTAGACTACTGGAAGCACGTCAGCGTCCACCACCACGACAGCTTTGAGGCGGCGCTTTTGTCCTCCGGCGACGGCCCCCTCATCCTCCTCTCCACAAAGGCCGAGCGGCCCTACACCGAAGCCCCCTTCGCACCGGGCGCGCGCCTCATTTTCGGGGCCGAGACCACCGGGCTTTCCCCTGAAATACTAGAGCGTTACAAAGATTCTATTTACCGTATACCAATGTGGGGACACGTCAGAAGCCTGAACCTCTCCACCTCTGCCGGGATCGTCGTCTACGAGGGCTACAGACAGCTTGGGGTGTGGGATAAATCGGACGCCTCGGCCAAGAATCCAGAAGAACCGCTAAAGAGTGACACCAGTGCTGTCGCCCACGAAGGCGAGTTCAAACCCCTCACGACCATACCGGGCAAGCTCTTCATCCCCCAGGGCGGCGGCGCTAAAAAACACCCCTGCCCCGACTGCCAAAGCTGCGTCTGGTGCTCCGACGCCCGCTGTAAAATGTGCAGGGGTTGCTAAAAAAAACGCTAACGCCACCTCTACGCTTATACCTGTGCCTGCGCTGTTACTGTTCTGCCTTGGCCTTGCAGCGCCCCCGTGAAAGTCTCCTGTCAAAATACTATAGCCTAGCACCGCAGAATTTGCAGTGCAGCGCGTCTGCGTCGTGTCCTTCGACGGAGCAGGAGGAGCAGGACTGCGTGGAGATCTCGGGCGCACTCGCGCGGCTGAGCTCTACGGTGACGATGCCGGTGGGCACGGCGATGATGCCGTAGCCGACGATCATCACCATCGACGCCAGAAGCTGGCCCAGCGGCGTTTGGGGCGCAATATCGCCGTAACCCACCGTGGTCAGGGTAACTATTGCCCAATAGATCGCGTGGGGGATGGAGACAAAGCCGTTCTCGCCCCCCTCGACGAGGTACATGACCGCACCGATTATGACCACCAGGGTGAGCACCACCCCGAGAAAGACGATTATTTTCCGGCTGCTGGCGCGAAGCGCCGAGCGCAGCATCTTGGCCTCGCCGACGAAGTGGGTTAGCTTTAAAACCCTGAAGACCCTGAGCAGGCGCAGAACCCTTACCACCGTCAGCGACTGGGCTCCCCCGAAAAAGAGCCCCACGAAAAAGGGTGCGATCGCCATTAAATCGATGACCCCGTAGAAGCTGAATGCGTAGCGAAGCGGC
>CAXMSR010000408.1:0-848 GCA_964195725.1 uncultured Kiloniellaceae bacterium
GGGACGACCCACCCTGCGGGGACCCGGATATATTCGCTAAAGCCGCCCCAGGTGTTCATGCCCAGATCATAGCTGGTGACGATCACCTCGTCGCCGGGGCTAAACGCCGGGTCCTTGCTCTGTTCCACTACACCAGCCGCATCGATGCCTGGGGTGTGGGGGTATTTGCGCGTCACGCCCCTGTTGCCGATGGACGAGAGGGCGTCCTTGTAGTTAAGCGACGTGTAGCTCACCTTTATCAGCACCTCGCCTTCGGGAAGGTCGGCGGTTGAGCGCTCCACAATGGAACGCTCAAAGGTGTTGTCTTCTGTTTGCGTAATCAGCATCGTCTTGAAAATTTTGTCGCTCAAAGGTATCTCCTTCAACTGTAATCTGTTGTGCGTGAGCCGTTTCCTCTAGAGGGAGGGCTAACGGCGGTTCTTGAGAAGCTGTCTGATAACCTCTCTATTATCTTATCCAGTTTTTCTTCGCTATCTACCTAACATATAGCGCACGCCTCCGTAGCTGTCGAGCCGCTCCACTATGGCGCAGAGCGATACCCCGGACATCCTTGGCGGATGCGACTACAGGGGCTTTCTGTATAATGCTTTCTTTTAATGCAGGGAATTGATAGTATCAGTCCAGGCAGACAGACCGGTCGGTCTCTTATGCCTTGATCAGGAATATTTGTCAATAGACAATGTTTGCTACAGAGCTGCCCTTTGTAGCTATGGCTCTTGAATGTGTTATCTTTGGTATCTCTTGGTTTTTCACCTCCGCAGCTCTGGAGTTTTAAATGGGCAAAGCACATGTGAAGATGTTTGGGTTGTTGCATACCTTTCGCAAGAAGCAGGGGTTGGCTTCCGAGG
>CAXMSR010000408.1:858-1221 GCA_964195725.1 uncultured Kiloniellaceae bacterium
TCCGCTCTCCATTGTGGTGAACCCGGGTGATTCGATCGCTTATGCCTCGCGCGGCATCCCCGGCCCCCACCGGTTCACCCTGGGGCTGTACCACGCCGGTAAGGGCTGATTGGCCGACATGTCCTCGACTCCTCCCCAAAAAAAGCGCCCCCGCAAGCTCTTCGTCGAGTCTACAACCCATTGCAACCTAACCTGCCGCATGTGCGTCAAGCAGACTAGCGATCACACGATGACCGAGGGCAACATGGCCCCGGCGACTTTTGAAAAACTCCACCCGCTACTCGATGGGCTTGAGTCTCTGGTGCTCTCCGGCATCGGCGAGCCGCTAATGAACCCGCATCTTGAGCAGTTCATTAGTGAGGC
>CAXMSR010000409.1:0-1220 GCA_964195725.1 uncultured Kiloniellaceae bacterium
ATCGACGGCAGGGCGCAAGAGGTGATGGAGCGCTCAAGCTTTTGTATCGTGGCTTCGGGCACCGCCACCCTCGAATGCGCGCTCATCGGCACACCCATGGTAGCGGTATACCGGGCAAACCCCGTCAGCTACGCCATCGGGCGGCGCGTCGTCACCACCCGCTTTGTCGCGCTGCCAAATATCATCGCCGACCGCGAAGTGATCCCCGAGCTTTTGACCGAGGGCGCAGACGTGGTGGCCCGCAGATCGCTGGAGCTGATAGACGACGGCCCGCTTCGCCGCGAAATGCTAGAGGGGCTTAGCCAGGTGCGTGTGCTCATGGTCGAGCCCGGCGCGTCAAAAAACGCCGCACGCATCATCATTGAGAGACTTGAAGAGCTTGCACATCCCGAAAACAAAGACGAAACCCCGGCTACTTCGCCGGTGACTAAACATAGAAAGTGAGCGCAACCAGTTGATTCGACGAATCGGCCGGTATTTCGTACCGCACATACCGCAGATACTTTTCGCACTTCTGTGCACCGCCGTGGTGGGGGCCACCTCCGGCGCAGCCGCGTGGCTGGTCAAGCCGGTGCTCGACGACGTCTTTATAAACGCCGACGAGAAGATGCTCTACATCATGCCAGTGGCGCTCATCGGTATCTATTTTGCAAAGGGGCTTTGCCGCTATTTGCAGAGCGTGATCATGACCAAGGTGGGCGAGACGGTCATCTTTGATGTCAGAAACGACTTGATGGAGAACATCCAGTATCGCGAGATGGGGTTTTTCGACCGCAACCCCACCGGCGAACTCCTGACCAAGCTGATGACCGACGTCACCATCATGCAGGGCTCGATCCCCTCCATCGTCAACCTCGTGCGCGAGGTGATAACGGCGCTGGGGCTTTTGGTGGTGCTCTTCATGCGCAACTGGGAGCTGGCGCTGGTGGCCATCGTGCTGGTGCCCCCTGCGGTGATTCCCCTGGCGCGCATCGCAAAGAAGCTGAAAAAAGTAGCCCGGCGCTCGATGGAGGAGTCGGGGACGATCTCCAGAGTCATCATCGAGTCCTTTTCGGGGATCGAAGTAGTAAAAGCGTTCAACCGCGAAAATTATGAACTGAGCCGCTTTCGCGAGCAGGGCAAGCGGCTGCTCAAGCTGAGCATAAAGAGGGTCAAGCTAAACGCCATCTCCTCGCCCTTCATGGAGTTTCTGGGGGGGATCGGAGCGGCGGGGATAATAT
>CAXMSR010000410.1:0-1213 GCA_964195725.1 uncultured Kiloniellaceae bacterium
TGTTATGACGCCGGTGATGCCGTCTTTTTCGCGCTCCAGAAGGCCCCGGATGTCATTGATGTCGTTAACGCCGCCCGAGGCGATCACCTGCCCGTTGGAGGCCTTGGCAAACTCGGCGGTGGCTTGAACGTTAACCCCGGTCTGCATCCCGTCGCGGGCGATGTCGGTGAAGATGAACCCCGCCGCGCCCTGCCCCGTCAGGTCGGCTGCCAGACTGGTCGCGGGGGTAGTCGCCACTTCGGCCCAGCCGCGCACGGCGACCATGCCGTCCTTGGCGTCGATGCCCACCAGTATCTTACCGGGATGGATCGCCGAGAGCCTGCCCACAAGGGCGGGCTCTTCCAGCGCAGCGGTGCCGAGGATGACGTAATCGAGTCCCATCCCGATCAACCTGGCGGCGGTGGCCTCGTCCCGGATGCCGCCGCCCAGCTCTACCTCTACGTCCACGGCGGCGCGAATGGCGCTCACCGCTTCCAGATTTTCAGGTTTGCCGGCAAAAGCGCCGTCCAGATCGACGACATGTATGCGGGTGGCCCCGGCGTCGGCCCAGCGGCGCGCCGCGTCTGCCGGGCAGTCGCCGTAGACGGTGTCATCATCCATGCGCCCCTGTCTCAGGCGCACGCACTTTCCACCCTTAAGGTCGATTGCTGGTATTACGATCATCAAACGGCTCCTTTAAATTCATTTCTTTTTGGCAACATAACAACAGCTCGTCTGGTACGCCGGATGGTCACCTAACAGTGCCCACCGGCTGCCGCGGCTCGAAGGCGGCTCCTTCGCCGCTTACGTGGGCTTGGCCCACGACGAACCATCTCTGGTTCGCTCGGAGACAATGAAAATAAAACTCATTGTCTCCTCGTCATCGGTCGAGCTCCGTAACTTTATTCCAAAATGCGCTGAGGATCTTGAGCCCCACGCGCTGGCTCTTTTCAGGGTGAAATTGACAGGCGAAGAGGTTGCCGCGCGCCACGCTGGAGGCGAACTCGAAGCCGTAGTCGGTGGTGGTGGCCACCACGTCGGGGTCTTCGGGCACCGGGTAGTAGGAGTGGACGAAGTAGACGTAGTCGCCGTCGTCTACGTCGGCGAGCAGATCGACGTCGCCCTTTTTCTTGATCCTGTTCCACCCCATGTGCGGCACCTTCAGGCGATGCCCCTCGTGCTCGAAGACGTGGGGAAAACGGATGACCTTGCCCTTGAATATTCCGAAGCCCGG
>CAXMSR010000411.1:0-895 GCA_964195725.1 uncultured Kiloniellaceae bacterium
GCCCCCCCTCCCCGGTAATAATATCTGGCTTCCGGAGCTATTTGATCAGGGTGCCTATCCGGGAGAACTGGGGCCAGGACCAGTAGATGAAGAGTGCGTTGCCTTTTATGCGCCCCTTGCGCACGAACCCCCAGACTCTGCCGTCGTTTGAGTGGTAGCGGTTATCTCCCATCACCAGGTACATCCCTTCGGGGATGGTGGCGGGCCCGTAGTTGCCAAGGCGCATGCCAAAGAGAGATGCGGTGTTGGAGATGGGGCGGCCCAGGTCATCAAGAAGCTGGCCCCAGGGGTCGACTTCGGGCTTGCCGTTGATGTAGAGGCTGTTGTTTCTCAGCTCTATCGTTTCGCCGGGCAGTCCTATTATGCGCTTTATGAAGTCTTGTTCCTTTAAGCGGTCGGCTGGGCGGGTGGGGCTGCCTGCCGGGCGATCGGGGTTGTCGAGCCCCGGGTAGGCGAAGACTACGATGTCGCCACGCTCGGGGTCGCGAAACCCCGGCAGCCGCGCGTCGGTGTAGGGCAGCGGCACGCCGAAGGTGAATTTGGAGACGAGTAGGTGATCGCCTATCTCGAGGGTGTGGAGCATGGAGCCCGAGGGGATCTTGAACGCCTGCACACCCACGGCCTTGATGCCGATGGCTAGCGTTATCGCCACTATCAGCACCTCTATCGTCTCTATGTGTTTGGCGCGTGAGCCGTCGCTGCCGTCGGGCTTTAGCCTTATCAGGTAGAGAAAGAGAAAGTAGGCCCCCAGGAGCGCAAAAACCAGTAGCCGGGTGACTGACTCGGTGAAGGGGCTTTTAGCCATGTCGGTGACGATGAGCCCGAAGCCTGCCAATACCAGTAGCGTTATCATCTTCCAGAGGTTTGCGTGCAGGCTGGAGATGAGCCCCCCGGT
>CAXMSR010000411.1:962-1201 GCA_964195725.1 uncultured Kiloniellaceae bacterium
GCCGACGATGAAGAAGAAGACGGTAAAAAGGCTCACCTTCTGATACTGCGGCACATCGAGAGTGATGTTTAGTATGCAGAAGACCCACCCCAACGCGAAGAGCGCCAAGCCGCCCCACAGGTATTGTTTGCGGCGCGTTTCGGGGTTGGGTGGCGTTTTCTCTTTTTTGGCCATTATTCGTCTATCCGAAGTACAGCGAGGAAGGCTTCTTGGGGCAGCTCTACGTTGCCGACTTGTTT
>CAXMSR010000412.1:0-1193 GCA_964195725.1 uncultured Kiloniellaceae bacterium
ATTCTTCAATGCTGAAGCTTGGCGCGGGAGAGAGCGTGGAGCGCAGCATGGCGCGCACCGGCCTGGGGATGACGGCAAAGTCGATGGGGCTGCCCGGCGCGGCGCGAAACTTCATCGGCTTCGCTTCGTCGCCCACGACGACTACCTCTTTTGGATCGAAGAGGCCGCGCGAGAGGCTGTGTTTAACGGTGGGCACCGTGCGGTGGGAAAAGCCGGAGAGCTTGCACGCCACCCAGTCGAGTGCGGGCGCGTCGCTGGACGCCAGGATGAGGTTGCGCTCCACCGGCGAGCCCCGGCTGGGCCCCGGCCCGTCCATGGCGACTACGCCGTCGAGGATCGTGAGCGAGGGGGTCAGCACCTCCCAGATGTCGAGGATCATCAGCGCGAAAGCGTCAAAGTCCTTCCCCACGCGAAAGTGGCCCGCCACCTTGCGCTTTCCGGGGATGCAGCCGTAGAGGTTTTTGACCCCGAGGGTCAGCCCCATCATCGTGTGGGTCTTCCATTTTGGCAGGTTCCAGATGTGGGTTGCGTTGACCGCCGCCTCGGCGAGCTCCAGATTTTTATAGGTGGTGGCGGCCACCTTCACCACTCCTGAATGGCCAAGATCAAGGAGCGGCACACCGAGCCTTTTGCACACCTGTTCGATGCCGCACACCCGCGCCACCCGCTTGACCCCCGAGAGGCCGGGCGAGTCGGCTACCACCGGTTTTGCGCCACAATCCAGCGCAATCTTTAGCGCCGCCTCTACCATGGCAGGGTGGGTGGTCACCGCCAGGTGCGGTAGATGTGGGGCCAGCATGTTGGGTTTTAAAAGCAGGGGTTCACCGGGAGTGAGGAACTTTTCAGGGCCGCCCAGAAGGTCGAGCGCCCGCCTCGTCGCCGCATCGCTGTTGCGGTAGTCGTCGCACGCGATCTGTGCGACGCGGCTCATGAAAAGTCGCCCCAGGTCTGTTCGATGACTGCGCGGGCGTAGAGCTTTTGCAGCTGGCGCGTCACCGGGCCGGGGGTGGTGAGTTTGGCGTCGCCGCTGCTGTCGCTGCTGTTGTCGCAGCTGTCGCCGATTTTGTGCGAGTCCAGCGCTGTTAGCGGCGTGACCTCCATCACTGAATTGGTCACGAACGCCTCTTCGGCGGAGGCGAGCTCAGAGCGGGGCCACAGCCCTTGCGTCACCCCGATGCCCTCGGCCACGGCCA
>CAXMSR010000413.1:0-1192 GCA_964195725.1 uncultured Kiloniellaceae bacterium
AGCGCGCACGAGGGGTTGGGGTGTACTTCGACCATCACCCCCGCTGCGCCAACCACGATGGCCGCTTTTGCCATGTGGGGCACTATCTCGCGCCTGCCCACGGCGTGGCTGGGGTCAACCACCAGCGGCAGATGGGTGCGCGCCTTCAGATAGGGCACCACCGCCAAATCAAGGGTGTTTCTAAGGGCTCGCTCGAAGGTGCGGATACCGCGTTCGCACAGCATGACCTGGGTGTTGCCGCCGCTCATCAGGTATTCGGCGGCCAGCAGCATCTCCTCGATGGTCGACATCAAGCCGCGTTTCAGTAACACCGGTTTGCCGATCTTCGCCGACCTCTTTAAGCAGGTCGAAGTTCTGCATGTTGCGGGCGCCGATCTGGATGCAGTCCGCCGCCGCCGCCACCCGATCGAGCTGGTCGATGCGCATCACCTCGGTCACGGTGGGCAGCCCCACCTCGCGCCCGGCCTCGGCCAGAAGCCTCAGCCCCTCGTAGCCCAACCCCTGAAAGGTGTGGGGGCCGGTGCGGGGCTTGAACGCGCCGCCGCGCAGGATGTGGCCGCCTGAGGCCTTTACCGCCCTGGCCCCGGCGAGCATCTGCTCTTCGCTCTCCACGGCGCAGGGGCCCGCTATCACAACCGGGGGGCATCCCCAGCCGACCTTGACGCCGCCGATGTCCACCACCGTGTCTTCCGGGTGAAAATCACGGCTCACCAGCTTGAAGGGCTTGGTGACGTGGATGAGATCGAGGATCCCCTCAAGCCCCCTGAAGGGCGATTCGTCCACATAGCCCTTATTGCCCAGCACGCCAATCGCCACGCGGTTGCCGCCGGGTATCGGCTGCGCCTTAAACCCCTGGGCCTCTACCACTGCCAGCACCCTGTCTATCTGCTGCTTGCTGGCAAGGTGATCCATTACTATTAACATTGTAACCTCCCACAAATTTTTGTAAGCCCTAACAACTAGCACGATTGGCAAAGCAGGCACAAGGCGCTTGCCGCCAAATTGACATTGTACCATGAAGCTTGAGCCCAAGTGCCCCGACGTTCTACAATCACTCACCGACAGAGCACACCCTAACCGGGAACAGCCACGAATGCCCCGACCCTTTACCTTCATACACGCCGCCGACCTGCACCTGGACACCCCTTTTTCGGGGATCGAGCGAAACGCCTCCGCCGAGCTGGCCGCAAAG
>CAXMSR010000414.1:0-1186 GCA_964195725.1 uncultured Kiloniellaceae bacterium
TTGTCGCCCGGGCGGCCCGCGCGGTAAAGCTCAATGACTTTGACGGCAAGGCCAGCTTTCGCTGTGCCGACATCTCTCAACCCGGCCAGCTGGGCAAAGCGGGCGTTGCCGACATCGTCGTCTCAAACCCGCCCTACAGGCAGGTAGGAGAGGGGCGGCTAAGCCCTGATCCCAGCGTGGCGATTGCGCGCCACGAGGTGCGGGCGACCCTTCGAGACGTGGTGGGCGCCGCCGCTTATCTACTGAAGAGAGGCGGCTCCTTTTGCGCTATCTATCCGGCATTTCGCCTCGACGAGCTGATAGGAGAGTGCCGCAGGCAGGGACTCGCGCCACACACGCTACGCACCATCCACTCCACGGCTGACGGGAACGCCACGCTGGCGCTTTTGCGCGCCGAGAAGGGTGGCAGGGGTACGTTCTCGGTGGCTGCTCCGCTGATACTCCATCCGCATACGGACAGGCAAGAGGGCAAGGGCGACAAATACAGCGAGGAGGCTATTCGTCTTCTTGGCGGCGAAGATATTGACGGCGCTTTAGCGCCATAAGCCTCGCGCGCTCTATGGCGTCGCCAATCGTCGGATCTTTGACATCGGCGGTGAGCTCATGGGCTTCATGTGCGACCACCTCTTCTAGCTCCTCGTCGGTCCAGTCCGGTAGCTCTACAGGGGGTGGCGGCGGGGCGGTGACGGTGGCCAGGCGGCAGCGAAGAGAGGTGACGAGCTCTTTGCCGATCTTTTCGTTCAACGCGGCTAGAAGTTGAGGCGCCATCAGCGTTAGCTGTTGCGCCCAGGGCGCGCTCGATACGGCGACGATGAGTTGCCCGTCGCGAAAGTGCTGAAGCTCCGTCCTCGCTGCTATCTCAGGCCCCACCGCACCAGGCCAGGCTTGCCAGATCAGGTGAGATTCGTCAGGATAGGTTGCCTCGATCTTCCTCATCAGACCGCCGAGGAAGGTGTCGAGCTTATCCGGCGTTTTTCTGGGTGGTCTTGCCATCGATCGGTAAGCTCCAAGTTTGTTAATTGCAGGAGAATGTGAGTTCAATGGTACGCGACGGACTGTTAATCTTCAACTCAATCCACAAAGTAATGCGCGCCGAGGGGCTGTTAAAGGACGCCGGGTGTATGGTGAAGATCATGCCGGTGCCAAGGCAGCTCTCCTCTGATTGCGGCCTTTCAATTGCCTTTGA
>CAXMSR010000415.1:0-1182 GCA_964195725.1 uncultured Kiloniellaceae bacterium
ACTGCTCGAAATTATCGATAAACAGGCCTGCGAGGTTGGTTGCTTTCGATTCCCACTCGCCACGGTCAGCATAGCTGTTGCGCGGGTCGAGGATCGCTGCATCCACCCCAGGCAAGGCGAGTGGAATAGCGACATTGAAAACAGGGAGGGTTACAACCTCGGCGTTATCGAGCGAACCGTCGAGAATTGCATCGATGATGGCGCGTGTCGCCTTGATTGAAATGCGCTTTCCGCTGCCGTCCCAGCCGGTATTGACCAGGTAGGCCTGGCTGCCGAACTGTTCCATTTTTCGATTCAGCACCTCGGCGTAGCGGGTCGGGTGCAGCGACAGGAAGGCCTTGCCGAAACAGGCCGAAAAGGTCGGCGTGGGATCGGTGATACCGCGTTCGGTGCCGGCAAGCTTGGCGGTAAAGCCCGACAGAAAATAGTACTGCGCCTGTTCCGGGGTCAACCGCGAAACCGGCGGTAATACACCAAAGGCATCCGCGGTCAGAAAGATCACGCGGCTGGCGTGACCGGCGCGAGAAACCGGCTTGACGATATTGTCGATGTGGTAGATCGGGTAGGAAACACGCGTGTTCTCGGTCTTGGAGCCATCACTGTAGTCGATGACGCCAGCGTCGCTGACGACGACGTTTTCAAGCAGGGCGTCACGACGGATCGCGCGATAGATGTCGGGTTCGTGCTCGGCGCTGAGGTTGATGGTCTTGGCGTAGCAGCCGCCCTCGAAGTTGAAGATGCCGTCGTCGTCCCAGCCGTGTTCGTCGTCGCCGATCAGGCGCCGCTTGGGATCGGTCGACAAGGTCGTCTTGCCGGTTCCGGACAAGCCGAAGAAAATCGCAACGTCCCCCTGTTCGCCGACATTGGCGGAGCAGTGCATCGACGGCATTCCCTTCAGCGGCAACAGGTAATTCATCATCGAGAACATGCCCTTCTTCATCTCGCCGCCATACCAGGTGCCACCGATGATTTGCATGCCCTCGGTCATGTTGAATGCGACGAAATTCTCCGAATTCAGGCCCATAGCCTGGAAATCGGAATTTGAGGTTTTAGAGCCGTTCAGCACCACGAAATCAGGCGTGTAATCCACAAGATCTTCGGCGTCGGGGCGGATAAACATGTTGGTGACGAAATGTGCCTGCCAGGCAACTTCGGTAACGAAACGCACCTTGAGGCGGCTAT
>CAXMSR010000416.1:0-1181 GCA_964195725.1 uncultured Kiloniellaceae bacterium
CTGGGGCAAAGCCCCACCCGTAAAAAAACTCAAACCACCCAATTCCCCCCGCGCATCTCCAGCAACATCTCTACCAGTTTACCCTCGTCGGGAAACACGCCGGTCTTCGCCCTGGAGTAGATAAGCTTGCCATCCACCGTTACGTCAAAGACGCCGCCAGCCCCGCGAATGAGCTTGACGTCTACTCCCAGCTTGTCTTTTATCTTGCCCGCTAAACTGCGGGCCGTGGGCAGATAGTCTCACTGCACACAGTATTTGATCGAGATTTCCATGTTGTTCTCCCCGCTTGGATGGTCTTTATCTCTACAATGTAGCGACACACGCCCATTTGCACAACCGGCCACGCTCTTGACTCTAGCCTTGCCTCTGTTTCGGCTGTGTATTTTCGTGAAAGACAAGGAGTGTGAAGAGCGAGTACCGGAGGAGTAGCAACGCTACTTCGAGGACACTCGCTCTGAGCAACGACGCAGTATTACGCGAAAATTCGCAGCCGAACCCAAAACCGCCTAGTCCATACGCCCCGTTATCTCGAACAACGTAACCTCCGGCACCGACCCCACGCGCATCGGCGGCCCCCAAGTCCCGGTGCCCCGGCTGGTGTAGAGGCGGCTGCCGCCGGAGAGCTCGTAGAGGCCCGCAATCATGGGGAACCGCATTGCGGTGAGGTAGTTGAAGGGAAATATCTGCCCCTTGTGGGTGTGCCCCGACAGCTGCAGGTCAAAGAGCCCTTCCGCCAACGGGTTTACGGTGGGTACATGTTTTAGCACCACGGTGTAGCGCGAGGTGTCGCAGGAGGCCAGAAGGGGCGCTTCGTCGATCCGGCGGTCAAAGTCTAACCCCACCAGGGTGAGCTCTTCGCCGATTTCGCGCAGCTCGTTTCTCAGGACGGTGAAGCCGCTGTTGCGCAGAAAATCCACGCTCTGGCCCAGCCCCGCGTAGGTTTCGTGGTTGCCCAGTACGGCGTATTTGCCCAGGGGTGCGTCTATCTGTCGCCACAGCTCACTTAGCTCGTCTATGTGATTTATCTGCGCGTCTACCACGTCGCCGGTGGCTACCAGCAGGTCGGGCTTAAGCCCTTTGAGCTTCAAGATGACGGGGGCCAGCATCTCTTCGCGGTTCATCAGCCCAAGGTGAAGATCCGACACCTGTACTATGCGCACTACACGCCCCGGCTCCAACTT
>CAXMSR010000417.1:0-408 GCA_964195725.1 uncultured Kiloniellaceae bacterium
TCAGCACGTTTCTGGGAAGTGTGCGACAAGCATAATGTCAACATTTTCTACACGGCGCCGACAGCCATTCGTGCTTTGATGCGTGAGGGTGACGAACCGGTCAAGCGTACGTCGAGAAAGTCATTGCGACTGCTGGGTTCGGTCGGCGAACCGATCAATCCTGAAGCCTGGTCGTGGTACTACGACGTGGTCGGCGAAGGCCGTTGTCCGATCGTTGATACCTGGTGGCAGACAGAGACAGGCGGCGTTCTTATCACGCCATTGCCGGGTGCAACGGCGCTGAAACCCGGTTCCGCGACGACGCCGTTCTTCGGTGTCCAGCCAGCCATTGTCGATAACGAGGGAAATGAGCTGGAAGGCGCGGTATCTGGCATCCTGATCATTACGGATAGTTGGCCGGGCCAGATG
>CAXMSR010000417.1:418-690 GCA_964195725.1 uncultured Kiloniellaceae bacterium
TTATCGAAACCTACTTTTCCACATTCGATAACGCCTACACCACGGGCGACGGTGCGCGCCGCGATGAGGACGGATACTACTGGATCACAGGTCGGGTTGACGACGTGATCAATGTGTCAGGTCACCGCATGGGCACCGCCGAAGTCGAGAGCGCGCTCGTCTCGCACACCAATGTGGCCGAAGCCGCTGTTGTAGGCTATCCGCATGACATTAAAGGGCAGGGTATCTACGCGTACGTCACGCTCATGGATGGTGTCGAATTCGGTGAAGAG
>CAXMSR010000417.1:700-1178 GCA_964195725.1 uncultured Kiloniellaceae bacterium
CAGCAGTGGGTGAGAAAAGAGATTGGTCCGATTGCCAAGCCCGATCTGATTCAGTGGGCGCCCGGACTTCCCAAGACGAGATCCGGCAAGATCATGCGCCGTATTCTGCGCAAGGTTGCTGCTGATGACTTCGGAGAACTCGGAGACACGTCGACACTGGCCGATCCAGCTGTTGTCGATGATCTGATTGAGAACCGGCAGAACCGGTCGGCTTAGCCTTTGGCCTGATCGGGCTCTTCGTCGGGAAGATCGTCGAGCGATACGCCATCGAAGGCGACTGTTTCCTTGAAGTCGTCTTCTTCGACGATCTGTTCGATGGATGATTCGTCGAGCGTCTCATCAGGCGATTCCACACTCAAATCTGTGGGTAACTCAGATTCGTGCATCACAACGGTTTTCTTGAGGTGCTCCTCGCCACTGCCGAGTCGCTTGAACTCCGCTATCTGGCGTTCGTACGCAGCCACGAATTCCTCGGCGT
>CAXMSR010000418.1:0-1174 GCA_964195725.1 uncultured Kiloniellaceae bacterium
GCAAGCCTTTTCGTGGATCAACTCAATTCCTTCGACAGACAGGTATTCAAGCTTCGGTTGCATGGAAATTCCTTTCATCCAGCTCGTTTAGCTCAGCCGCCAAAGGGCGCAGCGGCGAGTATCGTGTCGATCACTTTTTGAGAGCCAGCAAGGGCTTTGCCCCTAAAGCGCGAGTTCACGGCGTTTTGGAGCATCTCGGTGGAGATCGTGCGATCGTAGGTGGCCAGCACCGTAAGCATCGCCAGCGCATAGTCGGCTTTTTTAATGCCCAGACCTTTAAGATCTACTCTGTGTACCGTCGCGCCGGTCTCGGGGAGCTCCACACCTTCGGCGCAGAGCATCAGGGTCTCTTTACCCAGCGTCGTGATTAGCGCACGTCTTCTGGCCACTCCCTCTTCGGCGAAGACGAGCACTACGTCGGGGGTATCGAGCCCGGTGTAGTCGATCGGCTCGGGCGAGAGGATCAGCTCGGCGATTGATGGGCCTCGAAGAACGGTGATGTCGTACTCAGACTTCTGGGTGACGTTTAGCCCTGCGCTCATCCCGGCAAGCCCGAGGATGTCGCCTGCGGTGTTTACCCTTTGGCCCGCAGCGCCGAGGATCAGCACGTCTTTTCGGTCATTGAACATCGGCTTGAAGCTCACTTCGATCCCGCCCGAGGGGTTGGGGGTCGGCCTCTTGGCGGCCGCCTCCCGGTAGGCCTGCCCGTATTCGGGGCGGCGGTTGGCTTTGACTTCACCATTAAAGACGGTGAGCGTCTCAAGGTGTTCGCCAATGCTTTTGGGCGAGATAGTGTTCTTTTTCGTGTAGCGCCCCGGGCAGATGCCCATGATCTCCACCACCGCGAAGCCGGGGTAGCGAATCGCCTTTTGCATCGTCTCGGCGAGGTCTTTTTCATAGGTGGAGCAGCGCACTACGTAGGGAGCGCCCGCTGCCGCCAGGGTCTCGGCTACTCTGAGCGGCGCTTCGATACTGTTTAGAAACGAGGAGCCAACCTCGGCGTCGGTGGGGGTGGTAAACGAGTATTGCCCGCCGGTCATGCCGAAGTTGAAGTTGTTTAAGATCAGGAGCGTAAAGTCGAGGTTACGGCGACATGCCGCCATAAGGTGCGCCCCGCCGATGCCGACGCCGCCGTCGCCCATGGTGGCCACTACGGTTTGCTTCGGCTGCGCGA
>CAXMSR010000419.1:0-1174 GCA_964195725.1 uncultured Kiloniellaceae bacterium
TGACAACGTCGGGTTGGTCGGCTGTGTCCGGGTCTCCATCAGGGTTGAGCACCCACTGAAAAGCCTCGTGGATAGCGATGTCGTTGGTATTCTCAGCGTCATCAAAGATTTTTGCGGCGATCCACTTTGCTCCAGGGGCCATGCCCACCGGAACGGCTGAGAGGTTGCTGCCCACGGCCAGCCCCGCGACCCCTGTGCCGTGCCCATCCGGATGAGAGTCGAAGGGGGCATAGTCGTGCTCTTTATGCGGGTCGAACCAGCCCCCTTCCAGACCGACCCAGCCAGTGAGGAGGTCGATGTGCTCGGCGTCTACACCTGTGTCCAAGATGGCCACTGTAGCGCCGTTGCCGCGAACTCCGCGTGCCCAAAGGTTGGTCGCCTTGACCGCCTCCTCCAGGTTCCACGGCGGGGTCTTCTCCTCGCTTAGCTGGGCGCGCGCCAGGGTGTGTGTCTGCGACAGCTCTATTAAAGCCACTTCGGGCAGCGCCGCCAGGGCGGCGACGAGCCCGGCCGGCAATCTGAAGGCTGCGGCACCGATGCTCCACAGCTCACTGTACTCAACCACGCCATTTTTTCGCGCCCACCTTTTCAGGGGAGCCAGCGCCAAGGTGTTTTCTCTTTTCAGGCGGCCCACCGCTTCGTTGCGCTTGCCGCGAGTCACGGCAAACGCCTTATGTGGGGATTTAATCCTGACGATAACGGGGATGACGGCATCCTGCCGGGCGGTTTTCAGTAGTTGCGAGAGAGGCGGCGAGAGCTCTGCGGCGCAAGCCGCCGGGGGCTGGCACAACAAAAGGCCCAGCAATAAACCCGGCACCATAAGCGCCGCCACTCTGACCAAACAGGTGGCCCGACGGCGGGGCGCTACCCCTGCCTCTCCACACTCGCTACCTCTGTGAAAGAGAATAATTGATGGAAAGCGCGTGGGGATGCGGCCCTATTCCACTGTCATATTTTCAAGCAGAAACTCACCGGCCTCGATGGAGACCTTGTCACCGGAGTTCACCACTTTTCCGGCGTTGCCAAAGAGCATAAAGTAGATTCTGTCGGCCTTTGGCGGGTAAGTAGAGCGCATCGGGCCGACCTTGCCGGTGTTTGGCACAGCCAATTTGGCCCCGGTGGCGTTATGGTGGAGAAACGGCGGGAACTCTCGGCTAAAGAGCAGTTTTGATTT
>CAXMSR010000420.1:0-1172 GCA_964195725.1 uncultured Kiloniellaceae bacterium
GTCTCTCACGCCCGCCTCTAAAAGCTCGTCCATAACGTCGGCCACCACCCCGTATTTCACGTTCTTGTCGCTACGCACAACCACCGGTCTTTTCGGATTGGCCAAGCGTCTGCTCTTTACCAAGTCGCCCACCTTATCCATCGGGATGACCGCGCCGTCCGAATACACCTGTCCGGCGGCGTCGATGACTAGCACCAGTTCTCGCAGATCGACCGATTCGCGCTGGCTCGTTTCCGGCAGCTCGATGATGATGCCCTGATCGACTGAGAACACCGTGGTGAGCATGAAGAAGATGATGAGCAGAAAAGCGATGTCGGCCATGCTCGACATCGGCACGGCCTCGTCGTCTTCGACCAGGGTTCGTTTAAATTTCAAGGTACTCGCCCCCTATCTCCGACACCGACAACCGTTCGGCCTGTTTGGCTTCGGCTACCTCAAGAGCGTCGAGGAGCCGCACCGAACTCTCTTCCAGCTCCATGACGAAGCGGTTGACCTTCCCCACAAAGAGGCTGTGGCAGAAAAAAACGGGGATCGCCACCGCCAGACCGCCTGCGGTGGTAATGAGCGCCTGGCTTATGCCCAGCGCCACCTGCGCCGGATCACCGGAGCCGCCCGCCTGCCCCATCGCCTCAAACGAGCCGATCATGCCCGCGACGGTGCCGAAAAACCCTATCAACGGTGCGGTTTTGGCCACCGCCTGAAGAAGGGACAAACCTTTTTCAAGGCGCGACACTTCGATATTGCCCCGCGTCTCGATGGCGCGCTCTACCTCCAGGCGACCTTTGTGCAACTTCTCCAGCCCGGCCAGCAGGATGCGCCCCATGACCCCGCCGCCTTCACGGGCAACGGTTACCGCCTCGTCATAGCGGTCGGCGGTCAGGGCGTTCTCTACCCGCGCCATAAAGGCTTCGACATCGGTCCTGGCGCTCAAGAGCACCATGAGGCGCTCTACGATAACGGCCAGTGCGACTATGGACAGGATGAGCAGCGGCCACATGGCAGGGCCGCCTTTTTGGAAGAATTCCCACATGATCCCTCTAATCTCCTTCGGTGGTCCGTCGGGTTACTTTGGGTCCGATCAGTCGTAGCGCGCATGGCAGGGTGTACACATCTCTGCAAAGCTGGGGATGCGCAGCTGCTTGAACTCGCCAGCGCCCAGGGCCTCTTTACCG
>CAXMSR010000421.1:0-1169 GCA_964195725.1 uncultured Kiloniellaceae bacterium
TATGGGATCGCCACCGAAGTGGGTCAGATCAAGATGGCACAGCCCGAGTCGGAACAAACCGTCGGCACCGAGGACTCCAGCTTTGCCACCTGGAGCTGCATCGATTGTCCACCGGGGGCCGACAGGCGGATAACGCTACGCATCGAGGCGTTGCAGCCGATCACCCTTGGCAACGATTTCCCCATGGAAGTGCGAGACGACGCGGGCAGAACCGTCTATCAGCCTGAAGCGGCAGACGCCCAGCCTATCTTATTGGGTAAGGGAGAGAGCAGAAATCTGGTGTGGGAGTGTAACGATTCCGAGGGGCAGCCCCTTCCGCAGGGGTCGTACTCGGCGCTGATCACCTTCATCGGTACCGACAAAAAAGAGGTCTCGCTCTCGGTTCCGGTGTGGCTTGGGCAGTGACACTTTGACCCGCGCGCGCGTAAGACCCGGTCTTTAGCCGGGCGCACCTGCTACACAACGCGATGCTCAGCTTGCCAGGCCGTAGAGCAAAATGGACGCAACCTCCACTGCCAGCTCCTCAATCGGCAAAGGCCCCTCTGGTTTGTACCAGTGATAGAGCCAATTGATCTGCCCCAAAATTGCAAAAGCAGCCGTCGTGCAGTGTACCTTCCTTATCTTTCCATCGTTAATACAGCGCTGCAACGTGCCCTCGTAAGCGCGTAGAATATCCGACTGCACTATGCGCGAGCGCCCCGCCAGGTTGGGGCCGAGGCTCTTTTGATCCTCAACCAGAACTTTTATATGCTCCAGATTGTCGCGGATGTAGAGGATCTGGAAGTGCACCATCTCCTTTAGCGCCTGGAAAGCGTCTTCATTCTTCGACGCGGCCACCAGCCCGGCCAGAAGGCTCTGGCCCACCTCCTCGATGATGTGAAAGAGGATGTCCTCTTTAGAGGGGAAGTAGTGGTAAATAGTGGCCTTATTAATGCCAACGCGCGACGAGAGGTTCCTCAGGCTGGCGCCATCGTAGCCCGACTCGTAAAACATATGCACCGCTGTATCCAAAATCTGACGCCGCCTGACCTGCGGCGCTAAACGCTGCCGAACCTCCATCTTTACCTCCCGAACGGTTGTTTGGCAACACTACCCAATTAACCAAAACAAAGTCAAACGGAATCGAAAAGCCGGGCGGGCGCGAGCCACTCAAGAAGAGAGCGTAGTTG
>CAXMSR010000422.1:0-1157 GCA_964195725.1 uncultured Kiloniellaceae bacterium
ATTTTCTGGTCCAAAGACATGGCCCCCAACGCGCTTATTCAAGACCCGGCAGGCAAGGGGTACAACGTTGGGATCGGCACCTACGTCGGTGACCGTGGCGGAAAGATAGTGAAGATAAATCCGAAGGAAATTCTCGTTGAAGAACGTACTGTGGATATTCTTGGCGAGCCAATAGTCAAACAGGAAAAAATCATGCTTCATAAATTTGGAAATGAGGTGACCCAATGACCGGCAGGCGATTGGAAATGGTCTCTACCGTCGGGGCTATAGCAGCCCGACGCGTCGGTTTCGTCGCGTTCTGCGCGGCTTTGGGGCTCGCGGTTTTAGGTTGCTCTACAGCGCCCACCGCGCTCAACGGCGAAAAAGCGCCTGCGGCGGCTGTCGCACAGCTTAACCAGCCAACGGTGATAAGCGAGATGGCTATCTCGGCGCAAACAGGGGCGCTGCGGCTCTCCTTTACTAGCGATGGTGCGCTTGACCACGAGCTTGAAGCCAGCGCCACCCGCGCGACGCTGACCCTTCGCAATGCCAAATTCGACGGCCTCTCTTCCACAGTAGAGGTGGGCGACGGGACTCTGGACACGGTTGAGTTCACCCGGGCAGCCACCGGTGACGCGCAGATAAAGGTGTACTTGGCCACCGCCGCCAAGGTCTCTGTTGAAGAGCGTAGCGGCGGCTTTGACCTCGTGATCGTCCCCGGCTCCGTCGGCGAGACCGCTTCTGCGGGTAAAACCGTTGCTCCTGCAAAGGGGCAAGAGGCTGACGTTCGCCTCCTCGCTGGCAGGATAGAGATCGACCTGGGTGGCGTTCCCGCCGAAGTAGGAGGGTTCCTGCTCTCCGATGGTCTGCGCCTCGTGGTCGATGCCTCGGGCTCCCACATTCAGACCATCCAGCTCATCAGAGAATACGAGACCGGGCCCATCGCGAAGATCGCTATTCGCGGAACGGGCGAGAATGCTCGCGCCGTTATCGAGGCGCGCAGCCGCGCCGCACTTGAGGGCTTTCGCGTAGAGAAGACTGCCAGCGGTATCGCAGTGGTAACTTCAGGTGTCGAGCTGGCCGCGATTGACGCAGTCAAGCCCACCATCCTGGTGGCAAAGAAGAGCGACGCAGTCATGGGCGGCGGAGAAATCGTCGAACTTGGCTTTAGTCAGGAT
>CAXMSR010000423.1:0-1155 GCA_964195725.1 uncultured Kiloniellaceae bacterium
CGCCTCCTACCCGGTGGATTACATCCCCGGCGCGGTGCTCGAAGGCGTGGGGGGCCAACCCAACAACGTCTTCATGCTCACCTGCGACGCCTTTGGCGTGCTGCCCCCCATCTCCAAGCTCACCCCCGAGCAGGCTATGTATCACTTCCTGGCGGGCTACACCGCCAAGGTGGCGGGTACCGAGAAGGGCGTCAAAGAGCCCCAGGCCACTTTCTCCACCTGTTTTGGCTCGCCCTTTTTGCCGCTCAACCCCGCTGTCTACGCCAAACTCCTGGGAGAGAAGCTAAAGGAGACCGGCGCCAACTGCTGGCTCTTGAACACCGGCTGGACCGGCGGCCCCTATGGCATAGGCGGACGCATGAGCCTGCCCCACACGCGCGCGCTCATCAGCGCAGCACTCGGCGGCGAGCTTGATGATGTCACCTGGGTGACGGAGCCGATCTTCGGCCTCTCCATCCCCGAGGCTTGCTGCGGCGTGCCCGTTGCGGTGCTAAACCCCAGAAGCACCTGGAGCGACAAGGAAGCCTACGACGCTAAAGCGCATGAGCTGGCCCGGCTATTCAAGGAGAACTTCGCGGCCCTCGGAGCTAAAGCGATGCCGGAAGTAGAGCAAGCCGGCCCCCTCGTCTAGCAGCGCCCGGCCCCCGTGGCGCTGGCGATAGATATTAAAAAGCGGAGCCCCAGGATTGGGGCTCCGCTTTTTTTTGTGGAGGACAAAAAGGGCAGGGCGCTTTGCATATTGCAGATAAACGCCTAAACTTGAAAAGTTCGCTGAAGCTGCACCTTTGGCTCTTCGCGTCTTTGCGCGCATGGGAAACGGTTTGCAACATCTGGTAGTTAACGCAGTCAAACTGGAGGTCGAGCGTTACGAGGCGCAGCGCGCCGACGCGCCGACGCTCGTCTTTTTGCACGAGGGGCTTGGTTGCGTTGGGATGTGGCGCGATTTCCCCGCCAGGTTGGCCGCGCTGTCGGGGTGTGCGGCGTTGGTCTACAGCAGGGCAGGCTACGGGGACTCCGATCCCTGTGAGCTGCCCCGCCCCCTTGGCTACATGCACGAGGAGGGGCTTGAGGTGCTCCCCGAACTTTTGAGAGTGGCCCAGATCACCGATTTTATCTTGATAGGCCACTCCGACGGCGGCTCTATCGGCCTCATCT
>CAXMSR010000424.1:0-1152 GCA_964195725.1 uncultured Kiloniellaceae bacterium
AAAGTAGAGTAGCGATAGCTCGGCGACGGGCGGCTCCTTAAATATCAAGGGCCGCCCGTCGCTTCGTTTTCAATGTTTTTCCAGCGCATAACGCGCAGAGCGGAAACTCGTGGTCGAATTCATACAAAACATCCTGAATGCACTCCAGTGGGGCAGCTTCTACGCGCTTATTGCGCTGGGCTACACGCTGGTGTACGGCGTACTTACCCTGATAAATTTCGCCCACGGCGATGTTTTCATGGTAGGGGCGTACATCGCATTTTTCGTCTCTACCTTTATGCTGGCCTCGCTGGGGATTCCCGGCTGGGGCGTGTTGATCCTGGCCATTCCCGTGACGATGGCGCTGACCGCCGTGGTGGGGGTGACCCTAGAGCGCGTGGCCTACCGCCCCTTGCGGCGAAAAGGCGCGCACCGGCTCTACGTGGTCATCACGGCACTTATGTGCGGGCTCATTCTGGAACACGGCAACCTCGCCATCCTCGGTGCCAGCCGCAAGGCGTTCCCCACGCTCATTGAAACCCAGGTGTTTACGATAGGCGGGGTGAGCGTGACCAACCTGAAGCTCGGCGTAATATTCGCCGCCGTCTGCGTCTTCATGCTCCTTCAGTGGATCGTGACCAAGACCAAGATAGGCATGGCGATGCGCGCCATCAGCTACGACAAATTTGCGGTGCCGCTGATGGGTATCCCCATCGATCAGGTCATCGTCTTTACCTTTGTGCTCGGCTCGTCGATGGCGGGGCTGGCGGGGCTTCTTTTCGCCATGAGCTACCCGGTGCTTGAGCCCTATATGGGCGCGCTCATCGGTTGGAAGGCGTTTATAGCGGCGGTGGTCGGCGGCATCGGCGACATACGCGGGGCGTTTGTAGGCGGCTTTCTTTTGGGCGCGGTCGAGATCATGGTGGTGGCGTTTTTCCCCTCCACCTATCGCGACCTCATCGCCTTTTCAGTGCTGTTGTTGATTTTGGCGATGAAGCCCACCGGGCTCTTTGGCGTCGCCCGACACCAGAAAATTTAGTGTTCAGCCCGACACTAGCGCGAGGACTGTAGAACCCAATGCTCAAGCGATTTAGTATACCTATCTTTCTCACCCTGATGCTCGGCCTGCTGGTTTATCTCGCCTACGAGGAGCTTCTGGGGCAATACTACCTG
>CAXMSR010000425.1:0-528 GCA_964195725.1 uncultured Kiloniellaceae bacterium
CTCCTTCCTGTCGAGGCTTCGGTCCTCTGGGTGAAGCGAGATGACGAGGTGATAAGTTCGGTCCTTGCCTGCCCGCGTGTTCTGCGCTTGGACGGCCTCGACCAGTCGGCAGGCGAGTTCGACGTCGTTGGCGGTGCTCACACCGGGGAGGTTGGCGCGCGAGCAACTGGTTTGCCGGGCGAGTGCTTCGAGTCGGGCGAAATCGTCCTGATCGACGCGAAACGAAACCATCCGAGACTTCCGGCTGGTTGATCCACCGCGCGTCATTTCGAGCCTCTTCCGTCCTTGTCGACGTCGACACGCGCACCGACCGCCAAGACAACGCTCGCGAGCTCGACCGCGCGCCTGGCTGCGAGCTCGGGCGGTGCGTCCAGCACCTGGCGGCTCCCCGCGACCAACTCCGAGCGCAGCACGAGCTCTGCAAGCCCGCGCAGCACGTCGATCGGAATCTCGCCGCCGTCCGCTACCCGATGAAGCAGTGCGGCGGCAGCCCGATGGACGTCGGACATCGGCACAACGCCTGTTTCA
>CAXMSR010000425.1:538-789 GCA_964195725.1 uncultured Kiloniellaceae bacterium
GGTCACCGTGACCGAAATGAGTGCACCGCTGGCCCTCGCTGACATCTTCCGGCCGCGGGCAATGTGGAATTTCGCTTAGAAAAAGTGGCGCGATCGGGATCTGGTCCTGCAACCTAAATCCAGCGCGTCTGCCAATTCCGCCACCCTCGCTTGTGTCGTAGCTCCCGAGCGTTAGCATCTCCGTCGCACCCTGTCAGCCGCCAGAACGCTCGGGCTGTGCAGCGAATAACGCATTGACGACGCCCGAGAAA
>CAXMSR010000425.1:799-1146 GCA_964195725.1 uncultured Kiloniellaceae bacterium
TACCCGGAGTCCAGGAGCAAGCCATGTGTCTACAATTAGGAACGACCGCCCCCGATTTTGAAGCCGATACCACGGAGGGCGCCATTCGGTTTCACGAATGGGGCGGCGACAATTGGGTGATCTTCTTTTCCCACCCCGCCGATTTCACGCCGGTCTGCACTACCGAGCTCGGTCTCGCCGCCAAGCTCAAAGACAAGCTCGCGCAACGTGGCGCCAAAGCCCTCGCAATCAGTGTCGATTCGGTCGAGTCCCACAAGGACTGGATCAAGGACATCGAAGAGACGCAGGACGTTCGGATGAACTTCCCGATCGTCGCAGACCCCGATCAGAAGGTCGCGAACCTCTAC
>CAXMSR010000426.1:0-1131 GCA_964195725.1 uncultured Kiloniellaceae bacterium
ACAGCGGCTTTTTCTTTACGCACACTACAGGTCGTGGTACTATTTTGCGGACCCACAAGATATTGGAAGGAGCGCGGCGATAACTTGCCGTTATTCAACAACAAAGGGGACTACCTTGGCAACGATAACGGATATCAACAATCACAAGCCAGTCAGCGCTGATACAGCAACCGACAAAGCTATGTTCATCCGCACCTCCGGCATGGAAATAGTGGAGTGGGACCGCCGCAAGATTGTGGACGCGCTGGTGCGCGAGACCTATCTGGAAGAGGGCACCGCCGAGACGGTGGCGCTGGCGGTAGAGAAGGTGATCCTTTCGGCTTCTATTGAGATACTGACCGCCCCCCTTGTCCGCGAGCTGGTCGACGCCAAGCTCGTCGAGATGGGGCTTGAGCGCGCGCGGCGCATGCACACTCGCCTGGGTATGCCGCTCTACGACGTTGAAGAGCTCTTGATGCAGCATAATAAAGAGAACGCCAACGTCCCCCACGGCCCCGAAGCCACCAACCTGACCCTGGCCGAGACGATTAAAAAAGAGTACGCGCTCCTCTCCGTCTTTAGCGGCGAAGTCTCCGACGCCCACATGCGCGGCGATATCCACCTGCATGACCTGGGCTTTATCGACCGTCCCTACTGCTCGGGCCAAAGCCTTGAGTATCTGAAGAAGTTCGGCCTTAACCTCCCCAACAGCCTGGCGGTGGCCAGACCCGCCAGGCTGCTCTCCATAAAAAACAACCAATCCATCAGACTTGCTCCTGTGCGTCTTTGACGTTTTCGGCTCCAAGGCGTCGCCTCATATCTGAAACATCGCCGTCCCCGAGGTAGGCCTTTATCACCTCGGGGTTCTCTTTGACTTCGGCTGCACTTCCCTGCGCGATAACTTCACCGAAGTTGAGCACAACCACCTTATCCGAGATATCCATCACCATCCCCATGTCGTGCTCCACCATCAGGATGGTCATGCCCCACTCGCGGTTGAGATCGAGGATGAAGCGCGCCATATCCTCTTTCTCCTCGCGGTTCATACCCGCAACCGGCTCGTCGAGCATCAAAATCTTGGGCCCGATGGCAAGTGCTCGCGCCAGCTCCACCCTTTTTTGAAGACCATAGGCCAAGCTTGCCACCGGCATG
>CAXMSR010000427.1:0-772 GCA_964195725.1 uncultured Kiloniellaceae bacterium
CCTCGCAGCGCAGGCCGCTGGTGGTTTACGCCATCATCATCGCAAACGCGCTAGTCTTCTACTACGAGACGCAGCTGGGGGTGATGAGCGGCGGCGCTGGCGGCACGAAGCAGCTTATGCAGTTCTTTTACCAGTACGGGATACTTCCCGCCCGCTACTCGATGGAGGATATCTCCGTCCACTACAACATAGTGGAGCAGGCGATCCCGTTTGTAAGCTCGATGTTCATGCACGGCGGGCTGATGCACTTTGTGGGCAATATGTGGATGCTCTGGATCTTTGGCGACAACGTCGAGGACTGGTTCGGGCGCTGGGGGTTTCTGGCGTTCTACCTCGCCTGCGGAGTGTTGTCGGGAGTGATCCACCTCGCCTTCAACTGGACCTCTACCATGCCCACCATCGGGGCGTCGGGCGCCATAGCGGGGGTGATGGGCGCGTATATGCTGCTCTATCCCAGGGCCAAGGTGCTCACGCTGGTGCCGATCGTCATCTTCATCTACTTCATGGAAATCCCGGCGTTCATCTTCCTCGGCCTCTGGTTCGTGCTGCAACTTATGCAGGGTACCGGCGACGCGATCTCTAACGTAGCGTGGTGGGCGCACATCGGCGGCTTTGCGGTGGGTGCGGGGTTCGTGGTGCTGATAGGCGGCAAACGCTATGTGACGCGGCTCTTTAACGGTACGCTGAGAGGCGGCGGAGGGCCTGCTAACACGGGCCGACGTTCCCGGCCGCGTGCCAAGGCTGCGCCCAGGCCGAAGATGTCCAAGAAGTT
>CAXMSR010000427.1:897-1128 GCA_964195725.1 uncultured Kiloniellaceae bacterium
CGAGGGCACGAAGGTCTTCTTTATGCCCGACAGCTTTGCCGTGGGTTGGAACGCGAAAAAAAGTCGCTTTGAAATTGTCAGAGAAGCGCGCGCCGTTACCGCTATGCTACAGGCGGGCTACACGCGCACGCTTTTACCTGCCGCCGACTACCCGGAGAAGAGCACCGACGGCTACGGCGAGCACCAGTACCTGCCGCTGTGGGCCTACGCGGCGGTGGGGTGGCGCGACGG
>CAXMSR010000428.1:0-1120 GCA_964195725.1 uncultured Kiloniellaceae bacterium
GCCCACATTATAGGCCCGTCCAGCCGCGCCTTGTGCCTCGCAAGCTAGCATATTAGCGCGTACAACGTCAGAAACATATATGAAATCTCGGGTTTGCTCTCCATCGCCAAAGATAAGGGGAACTGCTCCCGAGCTAAGGCGGTCGAGAAATATCGAGATCACCCCCGAATAGGGCGAGGAAGGGTCTTGGCGCGGGCCGAATACGTTGAAGTACCGAAGGGCCACCACCTCCAGGCCGTGCACGTCGGTAAAAAAAGAGCCGTAATGCTCACCCAGCAGCTTGTGGGCGGCGTAGGGGCTGGCAGGCGCAAAACCGCAGGTCTCGCTGTGGGGCGGCTGGAAATCGTTCCCATAGACGGCGCAGGAGCTTGAATAGACCACTCTGCGCGCACCAGCCTCCCTCGCGGCGTCCATGACGTTCAGGGTCCCGATGTCGTTAACCTCGGCGCTAAGCAGTGGCTTTTGGATGCTCTCGGGTACCGACACAAGGGCGGCGAGATGAAAGACAACCTCAGCGCCTTTAGCTGCGCGAAGGACGGCTTCCCTGTTTCCGATGTCGTCCTCGATGAACTCCACCCTGTCGCCGTAGTCTTTCAGGTTGTCCAGCTTGCCGGTGCACAGGTTGTCCAGGACTGTCACCTCCCAACCGCGCGCCAGGGCCTCGCCCACAATATGCGATCCGATGAAGCCCGCTCCCCCGGTTACCAGACATCGTCGTGACATTGAACGCTCCCCTGCCCCGGGCTACCCCGGCTGAAAATCAAAAGTGGTTAGCCGTCTGCCTCTGTCAGAGTAAATTCCCAGGCGCACCAGAACTCATCGGGGTGCTCGTCCGGCGGACAAGCGATGCAGCGGGTTGAGATGCGCGGGTCGATGGTGCGGGCGAACTCGGTGTACTCCACGATGCCCACGGTCTTGCAGGGAAAGTCGTCCATTCCCTTCCGCTTGCGCGCCGACTGCACACGGCAGTCCACCATCCTGAATACGGCGCGGTCAGCGCTCACCTCGATAGACTCCTGCATATTCAGCCGCGCATAGAGGCGGTGATTCAAGCACTCTACCAGCGCCGGTATGCCGCCGCCCGGTTCAATCCCCAGACGCGCCATTATGCGCTTTGCCT
>CAXMSR010000429.1:0-697 GCA_964195725.1 uncultured Kiloniellaceae bacterium
AGACAATGCTCGGTGATACCGCTGTTGCGGTGCATCCGGAAGATGAGCGCTATCAGGACCTGATTGGCAAGAAAGTGCTTCTGCCGCTGGTGAACCGTGCGATTCCTATTGTTGCCGATGATTATGTGGACAAGGATTTTGGCAGCGGCGCGGTGAAGATTACCCCGGCTCACGATTTCAACGACTTCGAGCTCGGCAAGCGTCACGACCTGGAGAAGATCAACATTCTCGATGAATCGGGTGTTGTTAACGAAAATGGTGGTCCCTACCAAGGGCAGGAACGTTACGAGGCGCGTGCCAACGTAGTCGCCGATCTGGAAAACCTGGATCTGCTCGAGAAAGTTGATGACTATTCCAACTCTGTTGGTGAATGTTACCGCTGTAAAACCGTTATAGAGCCTTACCTGTCGTTACAGTGGTACGTTAAGGTCGGTCCCTTGGCTGAGGAAGCGATCAAGGCGGTACAGCAAGGTGATACACGGATTATTCCACAGCAATGGGAAAAAACCTATTTCGAGTGGATGTTTAACTTGCAGGACTGGTGTATTAGTCGCCAGATCTGGTGGGGTCACCGCATCCCGGTCTGGTATTGTGACGCCTGTGAAAAGCTGACTGTCACCCGTGAAGATGCAACAGCCTGTACTCACTGTGGTAGCAACGATATCCATCAGGAGACAGATGTTCTCGATACCTGGTT
>CAXMSR010000429.1:710-1118 GCA_964195725.1 uncultured Kiloniellaceae bacterium
CGGCACTCTGGCCGTTCTCGACCATGGGCTGGCCTACCCAGACCGAAACCCTCAGCAAGTTTTACCCGACCTCTTGCCTTGTGACCGGCTTTGATATCCTGTTCTTCTGGGTTGCCCGCATGATGATGATGGGTCACAAGTTCATGGATCAGGTCCCCTTCAAGGATGTCTATATCCATGCTCTGGTGCGTGACGCTCAGGGTCAGAAGATGAGCAAGAGTAAGGGCAACGTTATCGATCCCTTGCATATTGTCGATGAGTATGGCGCCGATGCGTTCCGCTTCACCCTGACCTCGTTTGCGGCTATGGGGCGTGACGTCAAGCTCTCCACCGATCGTATTGGTGGTTATCGCAACTTCTGTAATAAACTCTGGAATGCCAGTCGTTTTACCTTGATGAACCTGGAAG
>CAXMSR010000430.1:0-1101 GCA_964195725.1 uncultured Kiloniellaceae bacterium
GCGCCAAGCGACATGCTCATGCTCGACCAGATAAGGCTGAAAGATTCGCTGCTCGTGGTGAAGAAATTTATCAAGACGCTACGCGAGAACTTCAGAGTAGACATGCTGGGGGGCTGACCCCTCCGAGCTAGCGGCTAACGACCCTGCCAGAACCCCCGCCCCGACCTAGCGGCCTCGCTGCTGCTCGTCCAGAATATGCCGGGCATACTCCAGCGCCTCTTCGCGGCTGGACACCTTACCCTCGGCCTCGGCTTGGGCCACCGCCCCCAATATTCGGCCTATCTCCTTGCCCTCGCCAAGGCCCAGCGCTTCAATCAGGTCGCTCCCCATGAGCAGCGGCGCTGGCGGCTCCTCCTGCCAAAAGAGGGTAAATATCTCGTCAACGGTCTTTTCAAGAGCCACAAGCGCCGGAGCGCCCGGCCCCGTCGCCGACTCGTCGGCCAGACAAAGCAGCAGCTCCTCCGGGGTCTCCGGTCCAAGATCGCGGATAAAGCGCATACGCGATCTGAGAGTAACCTCGCGCTGGTGCGCCAGCCCGTAGAGGCGCATGTGCGAGCCTACAATACGAGCGGACGCGCGCGCCGCCTTCTTGCCCACCTTCAACTTTTTCAAGAGCTCGCTCGCCATCTTCGCACCACTTAGGTCGTGGCCGATAAAGCGTCGGCGCTCGCCCTCTTGCGTCACCGACGAGGGCTTGGCGATGTCGTGCATGAGGGCGCAGAACTTCAAGAGCGCCAGCCGCGTTATCCCGGCTTCGTGGGGCTCCGCCAGATGTTCGGCCAGCAGCGGGCCGTGTGGCGTAGCCAGCCACTTGGGCAGCACCTCCTCAACCCCCTCGACGCAGCGAAAGCTGTGCTCTAAAAGATCATAGCTGTGGTAGCTCCCCTGATCGAACCCCACCCAGCCGCGCATGAAGGGAAATAGCTCGAAGAGCACCCCGTCACTGTCCATCTGCCGAAGGGTTCTGGCTGTGCCCCCGTTGCCGCTGCCGACCCCGCTACCGTCACCCGCACCCATTATCGCAAAGGCCTCGTCGCGCACCCGCTCGGCGCTCACCTTTTTTAGCATCGCCGCGCTCATGGCGAGCTGCCACGACAGACC
>CAXMSR010000431.1:0-814 GCA_964195725.1 uncultured Kiloniellaceae bacterium
AATGGAGCGCGCCATCAAAGAGCGCATGAGTATGTCTCAAGAGATTGAGACACTGATGCCACACGACTTGATCAACGCCAAGCCAGTCTCGGCAGTGGTCAAGGAATACTTTGTGTCGTCGCAGCTCTCGCAGTTCATGGATCAGACCAACCCGCTCTCCGAGACCACCCACAAGCGCCGCCTCTCGGCACTTGGGCCGGGCGGGCTGACGCGTGAACGCGCAGGGTTCGAGGTGCGCGACGTGCACCCCACCCACTATGGCCGCATCTGTCCCATCGAGACGCCTGAAGGCCCGAACATCGGTCTCATCGTCAGCCTCTCGATCTACGCACGGGTAAACGAGTACGGCTTTATTGAAACGCCTTACAGGCAGGTGTCGGGGGGCAAGGTCAAAAAGTCCACCGTCTACCTGAACGCGATGCAGGAAGAAGAATTCACCATCGCCCAGGCCAACGCGCTCATCGACTCCAAGGGCAAGTTTATAAATAAGCAAATCAACGCCCGTAAAAACGGTGAGCCGCTACTGGTCGAGGCTAAAGACATTGAGCTGATGGACGTCTCACCCAAGCAGCTTGTCAGCGTCGCGGCATCGCTCGTGCCCTTTTTGGAGCACGATGACGCCAACCGCGCGCTCATGGGCTCGAACATGATGCGCCAGGCCGTTCCGCTTCTAAAGACCGAGGCTCCGCTAGTGGGCACGGGCATTGAAGCGGTGGTCGCCAGCGATTCAGGCGTAACCATCATCGCCAAGCGCGACGGCGTCATCGAAAGAGTCGATGCTTCGCGCATTGTTGTAAAGACCGAGGAAATAGAG
>CAXMSR010000431.1:826-1095 GCA_964195725.1 uncultured Kiloniellaceae bacterium
CCAGAACACCTGCCTCAACCACCGCCCCATTATCCGACGTGGCGACAAGGTGAAGGCCGGCGATGTACTGGCAGATGGGCCCGCCACCTCCAGCGCCGAGCTCGCGCTTGGTAAAAACGTGCTCGTCGCGTTCATGAGCTGGGGCGGCTACAACTACGAAGACTCCATCATCATCAGCGAAAAGCTTTTGGAGCGCGACACCTTCACCTCGATACACATCGAAGAGTTCGAGTGCTTTGCACGCGACACCAAACTGGGCAAAGAGGAGA
>CAXMSR010000432.1:0-1074 GCA_964195725.1 uncultured Kiloniellaceae bacterium
CATCTTCCATAAAATATTGATGGGTTGAGGGTGAAACCTTGCAAAGATGAGGGACACGTTTCGACAGGGCATCAATATGTGCCATTGTGAAATCTACTTCGGCCTCCTGGGCGGCGGCGAGCAGGTGCAAGATGGTGTTGGTTGAGCCGCCCATTGCAATGTCCACGGCCATCGCGTTGCTGAAGGCATCAAAGTTTGCGATGGATCTTGGCAGTGCTGAGTCATCATCATCACGGTAATAACGATTGGCCAGATCTACTATCACCCGGCCCGCCTCCAGAAACAATGCCGCACGGTCGCGATGGGTGGCCACCAATGAACCATTGCCCGGTAGTGATAAACCCAGTGCCTCGGTCAGGCAGTTCATCGAATTGGCAGTGAACATACCGGAACAGCTTCCACACGTCGGGCAGGCACTTGCTTCAACGTCTTCAAGACTGTAATCCGGAAATACATCCGGGTTGGCCGCGCTTTCAAATGCATCCACCAGGTCCACGCGCTGTACCTGGCCGTTGTCATTTTGCATGCGGCCGGCTTCCATCGGCCCGCCTGACACAAACACTGCGGGAATATTGAGGCGCAAAGCAGCCATCAGCATTCCGGGTGTGATCTTGTCGCAGTTGGATATACATACCAATGCATCTGCACAATGGGCATTGACCATGTACTCCACGCTGTCGGCAATCAGGTCACGGCTTGGCAGCGAATACAACATACCGTCGTGACCCATCGCGATACCGTCATCCACAGCGATGGTGTTAAATTCCTTGGATACTCCACCTGCTGCCGCAATTTCACTGGCGACCAGGCTGCCGACGTTCTGCAGGTGTACATGGCCAGGCACAAATTGGGTGAAAGAGTTGGCGATGGCAATGATGGGTTTGCCAAAGTCGCCACTACCCATGCCGGTGGCGCGCCACAGTGATCGGGAGGCCGCAGCGCGGTCGCCGCTGGTGGTGGTATCGGATCTTAATGGTTTCATATTAAAAACTTCAAAGTTTGCGGGTAAGTGGTTTGTATGAGTGGAATCGTAACACTCATTGCCTTTAATATTCGGCGATTAACCCCATTTGC
>CAXMSR010000433.1:0-1061 GCA_964195725.1 uncultured Kiloniellaceae bacterium
GCCCTTAAAAATATCTGGAAAGCGCTAATACACACAGGGATGTTCGGGCCAATAAAGGTTTGACGGACTATATCAATGTCAAACATCACAATATAAAAAAGGGGAGAGCAAGTGCTCTCCCCTTTTCACTACCTAATCAGAAAACCTCTTCCCCCCTACCCCAACATCTTCTCAACCTCACCATAAAACGCCTCAAGCGCAGCGTCCAACTTCGACCCATCCGGCCCCCCAGCCTGCGCCATATCCGGCCTACCACCACCCTTACCCCCAACCACGGCAGCGATCTCCTTAATAAGCGCCCCAGCCTTAAGCCGATCCGTAAGGTCGGCGGTCACTCCGACCAGGAGGACAGCTTTCCCGTCGGCCTCCGTGCCCAACGCAAACACCCCGGATTTCAGGCGGTCACGAAGCGAGTCCGCAAACTCGCGCAGCCCCTTGGGATCGCTGATCGGCGCGCGCGCCGCCAACACCTTCACGCCTGCGATTTCGCGTGCTTCGGAGAGGATGTCGCTCGATTGCCCCCCGGCGAGCTTGCCACGCAGCGAGGTAACTTCGCGCTCCAGCTCTTTGACGGAGTCTTGCAACCGCTTTACGCGGTCCACGGCTTGTTCGGGCGAGGCTTTGGTCAGTTTCCCGATCTCTTGGAGCTGGTCTTCCATCGCCCACATGCGCTGTAGCGCGCGCTTGCCGGTGGCCCCTTCAATGCGGCGCACTCCTGCGGCGACGCCGGCTTCGGATATAAGTTTAAAAAAACCTATGTCGCCGGTGGCTTTGGCGTGGGTGCCGCCGCACAGCTCGGCGGAGACTTCGCCCATGCGCACGACGCGCACTTCCGAGTCGTATTTCTCGCCGAAGAGCGCCATGACACCGGTGGAGACCGCTTTTTCGTAGTCCTCTTCCGAGACGCTGACGGAGTAGTTCTCCATGATCCAGCCGTTTACCAGCTCCTCTACCCGGCGCAGCTCTTCGCCAGTCATGGCGGCAAAGTGGGTAAAGTCAAAGCGCATGCGATCGGGGCCGACCAGGGATCCCGCCTGGTTGACGTGGCCGCCCAGCACTTT
>CAXMSR010000434.1:0-1057 GCA_964195725.1 uncultured Kiloniellaceae bacterium
GGGCTCGGAGCAGCCGCAAGCTAAAAAACCCAGCTCGGTCATCATCGATGAGATGGTGATCAACAACCCGGCGCTCGTGGTGGCCCGCGTGAGGGCGATGGTGGCTGAACTAAAGAAGAGCCACCCCGATGATGCCAACTTTATCAAGCTGAACCCCGATAACTTTTGCAGCGCACTGGTGGGCAAGGCCAAAGCGATGGTCGGTAAAAATGAGGTTAGCGCGGTTCGTTTTCAGATCGTCAAAGGCGAGAATGGACACAAAGTGAAGGGCGAAGCGATTACCGCGCCCAAGTGATTTTCAAGTTTACTTCCACCCCCTCCTACTTCGGAAATATTCCCGGCCTGCCCCTCTTTAAATAGCCGAACAAGCAGAAACAACGCAGCGACCACCGCCCTTAGCACGCCTCTTCTTTGGCGCTCAACACCGTGTGGCTTTGACAACGGGTCGCGCACACTGCCGCAACCACAAGCTTGCAAACTCTGGAAACGAGCGCGCCCGGCGTTTGCACGCGATGTCGCTTGTGCACGACTGCGCACACAGTCCCGGCTGCGGGATACGAGGCGCTAAACAGCTGTAGTCTTAATTCAGAATCGAGGTGGCTCATTGGGGGCTCCGGCTCGTCGGTAAACATTGCATGTCGCGCAGGCGACGTCTCTTCGTCTGGAGGAAATATAGCCCTCTGTCCTCAATTGGTAAAATTAATTGTAGCGTATGTCCATTAGCCCTGCTAATGTGAAAGGATGTTGGATTACAAGCTTATCGAAGCCTTGGCGATGGTCTGCCGCATGGGCGGTTTTGAGAAGGCGGCCCGCGAGCTCTTGCTCACCCAGTCGGCAGTTTCACAGCGCGTACGAGTGCTCGAAGACCAGCTTGGAACCCCGCTTGTAATACGGGGAACGCCGTGCCGTGCCACCGCCATGGGCAGCCGCCTGGTGGCCCACCATACGAAGGTCGCGCAGCTGGAGCACGACCTTTTGAGTGGGCTGCAATTTGATCGGGAGGGTGATTTTTTGCCGCTGCCGATCGGCGTCAACGAGGACAGCATGGCGTTCTGGT
>CAXMSR010000435.1:0-1053 GCA_964195725.1 uncultured Kiloniellaceae bacterium
TCGAGCCGGGCCAGCTTTTCGGGGTCGGGGACGTAGCCGGGCCGAGCACTCTTTCGCCGCTCGTCGTCCAGGGCCACGCCTGCGCGTTCAATTTTTTCAAGCAGGGGCTTTTCCGCCGCCCAATCCCTGGTGCCCAGCCGGGTGGTGCCCTTAAAGAGCATGTGCTCCAGAAGGTGGGCCATGCCGGTGGAGCCCGAGGGCTCGTCCACCGAGCCGACGAGATAGTTCATCATCAGCGACACCACGGGGGCACCCGGTTTTCTCAGCGCGAGCACGGTCATGCCGTTCTCCAGGCGATGTTCGCGCACCCGCTTAAGCAGCCCGTCGCCCTGCCGGGTGGCGGCTACAGCCGAATCGGTACCGGCATCCGACGGCTCAAGCGGTGAAGCAGCCAACGCTGCGCCAACCAGACCGATCGAGAAGACAACCGCAAAGAACACTGTCACTTTGTTTTTATTCATTCCCTTATATACTTTCATCCAGATTTATTTCCTCCTCACCTCGCTTGGTGATAATCTGGCAACTTGACTATAAATTGCAAGTGTTTCACCTCCAAAAGGCGGCGTTTAAATGGCAGACACCAAAAAGACCAAGACGATTCAGACGCGAACCGTGCCCACCTTTGTAGCGCTGAAGGCCGCCACCAGAGATATCCTCACCGCACCCGCAGACGAGCGCGCAGGACTTCTGCTCGGCAGCGCCGACATAGCCGCCATCGTCCCGCGCATACCCCCCGAAGAGCTCCTCTTCACGCTCAGGGGCGCGAAGGGCGGCGAGATAAGCGAGATAATGTCCTATGCGCGTCCCTCGCAGATGCGCTTTGTGCTCGACATGGAGCTGTGGAGCAAGGATGAGATAGTACCCGAACGCTCGGAATTCTGGATGAAACTTTTCGATAATTTCGACCTGTCCACCCTGGAACGCTACGTCAAGACGCTCGACCACGCCGACCTGGCGGTGCTAACCGGCAAGCAGATAGTGGCCACGCTGGCCGACGAAGACGGCCACCCGGCGCACGACGACATCGACGGCTACACCTCGTTCACCCTCGAC
>CAXMSR010000436.1:0-1047 GCA_964195725.1 uncultured Kiloniellaceae bacterium
CTGGCAGATCGCATCCTGCCGCCGCGCTTCAAGTTTGTGGTGAGTTCCCTGGCCTTGCTTGGCCTGCCGGCACTGTTGATATTGCAGCAACCGGACCTCGGTACCGCCCTGTTAATCGCCGCCAGTGGTTTGTTCGTGCTATTCATGGCGGGTATAGGCTGGCGCTATATTTTCGGGGCCGTCGTGCTGGCGGTGGCCTCTGCCTGGCCCGTGTGGATGTTTGTGTTAAAGGATTACCAGAAACAGCGTATTCTCACTATGTTAAACCCCGAGAGCGACAAGCTGGGCGCCGGTTGGAATATCATCCAGTCCAAGACCGCCATTGGCTCTGGCGGTTGGCAAGGTAAGGGCTGGATGTCTGGCACGCAGTCGCAGCTGGATTTTCTGCCGGAGAGCCACACAGATTTCATTATCGCGGTGCTGGCCGAAGAGTTCGGGCTGCGCGGTTTCTGGATTGGTGTGCGCGCACAGACCAGCTTTGGTCGCATGATGGCCGGTAGCCTGACCCTGACGTTTTTCGTATATATCTTTGTTAACATGGGCATGGTCGCTGGTCTGTTGCCGGTGGTGGGGGTGCCGCTGCCGCTGGTAAGTGCCGGCGGCACATCGGTTGTCACACTGATGGCCGGCTTTGGTATCCTGATGGCCGTTAGCACGGAAACACGTATGGTGGCCCGATGATGGCTAAGCCTGGCCGCCGCTGGAACACTACTTTTCATCCAAATATAACGAGTTAAAGCTTATGTCGCTTCGCCTTAAAATTGCCCTGGTCATTACCTGTTTGTGGACGACTTCATCCTGCGCTGCAGATAACTATGGGGTTAATCCTGCCGCCCAGGCGGTGGTGGATGAGTTGGTGCAGGAGGAGGGCTTTGATCGTGAGCAGCTAATGCAGGTGTTTGCCCAGGCCGAGAAGCAGGACAGTATTCTCAAGGCAATAGCTCGACCGGCAGAAAAAACCAAGGCCTGGTATGAGTACCGCGAGATATTCCTGAACGACAAGCGCGAACAGCAGGGCTTGGCGTTTTTTGCGGAGCATCGCGAGAC
>CAXMSR010000437.1:0-1039 GCA_964195725.1 uncultured Kiloniellaceae bacterium
CGCTGGCTGGCGAACCTCTGGTTCGAGGAGGGGGTACGCGTAGAGGCCGCCACCGACGCAGGCGGACGTGACGGCAATAATTTTGGCAACAATTCCGGCAGAAATCCCGCTATAAATCCCGCGACAAATCTCGGCAGGCTAAAGGAATCGGAGCGGTGGCAAGAGGCCTCGGTCTCTCTCCAGTACGAGTCCTCCCCCGGAAGGGTGGGGTTTGCCTGCGCGCCTGTTGGTATGACCAGCCTGGACACCGCCGGGGGCTTTGACGCCGCTGCGCTTTTTGCGCGCGCGCGCGCTTCGGCGCGGGTGATCGAGCCCGATCCGGCCCGCTCTCTGCCCGAGGCCCTGCCCGAGACCATAGGTGAAGCGCCGCTAACCGGGCTGCGCCTGGACGACGACGGCTGGGACGCACTTTTACCTGAAAAAGGGCTGGAGCTGGCGCAGCGGTTGGGCGAAGCGGTGCGCGATTTTTCAGGCGAGATCGAGTCCGTGCGAAAACCCACCTTCGAGGCGGCGCGCGAGCGCAGGCTGGTGGCCCTGTCCAGCGGTGGCGCGGGCAGTGTCGAGCGGCTGGGGTGGACGTCCAGCGATTATTCGCTTCAGGTCGAGGCGGCATCGCGCAGGGGTGAGGATCGCGAGGGTGGCTGGGCAACGGGGCAGTCGCGCTTTTTGGCAGAGCTCGACCCCGTCGCCGTCGGACTGGACGCAGGCAGGCGCACGGTGGAGCTTCTGGGGGCGGGCCCGGTGGCTACAGGGCGCTTTGACGTGGTGCTCGACTGGCGGGTGACAACGCAGATTCTAGAGCTTTTAGCCCCTGCGCTCATCGGCGAGAGCCACCTCAAGCAGACCACCTTCCTGCTGGGCAGGGTGGGCGAGAGGGTCTTCTCCGAGCGTATCACCATCACGGATGACGGCACGCTGCCCGGTGGCCCCGACACGCAGCCGCTGGACGAGGAGGGCACCGCCAGAGGGCGCACGGTGTGCGTGCAGAGCGGCAGGCTGGAGCGGCTCCTCTATGATCGCGCCAGCGCGTACCGGGCAG
>CAXMSR010000438.1:0-1010 GCA_964195725.1 uncultured Kiloniellaceae bacterium
GCTGCGCAATTTTTCTGGCAACTTCACCCTGGACGAGATGAAGCGGGCGGTAAAGCTGGCGCACGACAGCGGCGTAAAAGTTTATGTCACGTTAAACGTCTACGCCCGCAACAGCGAAGAGGCGGCGATACGCGAATATCTCTCCGAGCTGGCGCAGATCGCGCCCGATGCTATCATTGTGGCCGACCCCGGCGTCTTCATGGCGGCGCGCAAACTGGCCCCGAAGGTGGACATCCACGTAAGCACCCAGGCCAACACCACCAGCGTGGCGGGTGCTAAATTCTGGCGTGAGCTGGGCGCAACACGCATAAACACCGCCCGAGAGCTCTCGTTGGAAGAGATCGCCCAGATCGCCGATAAGTCAGGGGTCGAGGTCGAATCCTTCGTCCACGGCGCGATGTGCATCTCGCATTCGGGCCGCTGCCTCATCTCCAGCTTTCTCACCGACCGCGACTCGAACAGGGGCCAGTGCAGCCACCCCTGCCGCTGGAACTACAAGGTCGTCGAAGAGCAGCGTCCGGGCCAGTATCACCCCGTAGCCGAGGACGAGCGCGGCACCTACATCTTCCACTCCAAAGACCTCTGCATGATCGATCACATCCCCGCCCTTGTCGGGGCGGGGATTGATTCGCTGAAGATAGAAGGGCGCATGAAGGGGGTGAGCTACGTCGCCACCGTCGTGAAGGCCTACCGCGAAGCTATAGACGCCTACTACGCCGACCCCGAGGGGTATGTGCCGCGCCCCGAGTGGGCGCAGGAGCTGACGCGCATAAACCACTGGAACTACTCCACCGGCCTCTATTTTGGCTTTGAGGGCGACGAGGGCTCCAACTACGACAACGCGCGGCCCAACACGATACACCGCTTCGCAGGCAAGATCATCGCCGTGGAGGAGGGGGTAACGACCATTCAGGTGCGCAACAAGATAATGGCGGGCGCCAGCGTCGAGGTCGGTTCGACCGTCAGCTACGTCATCAGCAAGGGCATCAGATCGGAAGAGCGTCGTGTAG
>CAXMSR010000439.1:0-630 GCA_964195725.1 uncultured Kiloniellaceae bacterium
GCCGGTCTGAATGTCTGGGTGGTCGACGATGACCAGTCTGTTCGCTGGGTGCTCGAAAAAGCGCTGCGGCAGGCAGACATGCAGGCGCGCAGCTTCGAACGTGCGGAACACCTGCTCGAGGCGATAGAACACGGTGAGCCGGATGTCCTAATTACCGATGTCCGCATGCCGGGCATGAGCGGCATTACGCTGCTCGATCGCCTGCAAACAACCTGCCCCGATCTGCCGATTATTGTCATTACCGCACACTCCGATCTGGAAAATGCCGTTGCAGCTTACAAGGGCGGCGCTTTTGAATACCTGCCTAAGCCATTCGACATTGATGAGGTGGTAGAGCTCGTTAGAAAAGCGGCACGCAAGAACGGTGCGGCGGACACGGGCCAGAGCCAGAAAGGCAGTGACATTCCGTCGCTCATCGGCCAGGCACCGGCGATGCAGGAAGTGTTTCGCTCAATCGGCCGCCTGGCTGGCTCAAGTATGACTGTTTTGATAACCGGCGAGTCGGGCACCGGCAAAGAGCTCGTTGCACAGGCGCTGCACGAGCACAGTCCACGGGTGAACAAACCGTTCGTTGCGCTCAACACGTCGGCGATTGCATCCGAGTTACTTGAGTCCGAGCTGTTCGGTCAC
>CAXMSR010000439.1:658-1007 GCA_964195725.1 uncultured Kiloniellaceae bacterium
GATTGCGGAGCGATGACGTCGACGCTCATCGCGAGCGAGCTGTTCGGTCACGAGCGAGGCTCGTTCACGGGAGCGGACGCCCGCCGCATTGGTCGCTTCGAGCAAGCCGATGGCGGCACCCTGTTTCTCGATGAAATTGGCGACATGTCACCGGCGCTGCAAACGCGATTACTGCGCGTGCTTGCCGAAAGCGAGTTCTATCGCGTTGGCGGACAGAACTCGATCAAAGTCGACGTGCGGGTGATTGCTGCCACAAACCAGAACCTTGTCCGCGCCGTCAAGGAGTCGCGTTTTCGGGAAGACCTTTACCATCGTCTTAACGTCATACGAATCAACACACCGCCGTTAC
>CAXMSR010000440.1:0-996 GCA_964195725.1 uncultured Kiloniellaceae bacterium
TTACCGGGCCAAACGAGACGCCTTCCTGCCTGTGCTGCTCGACATAGGTTTCAAATGTAATCCCCCGCGCGGGGCCTATTATGTGATGGCCGACGGCAGCGGGTTTGGCTTCGCTGACGATGTCGCGCTATCGCTGGAGCTGGTGAAAAACGGAGGCGTTGCGGTGGTACCGGGTTCCAGCTTCTTCTCGAACCCCGCCGATGGAAAAAACCTCGTCAGGTTTTGCTTCTGCAAAAAAGAGGATACACTTCAAGAAGCCACCAAGCGTTTACGCGCCTGGGCAGCAGGCTTTTAAAAGTTTTATAAAACCATAATCAGGAGACCTTAATGAAAGTCCTTGGCATCGTCGGCAGCACAAGAAAAGAAGAGCAATCGGGGGTCCACTCCTTGGTAACGAAAGTCTGCGAAGCCACCGGCGTCGACTACGAGATAATCCACCTGCGCGGAAAAAAGATTCATGGTTGCATCGCCTGCCTTGGCTGCGTTGAGGACAATGTGTGTGTCATCCAGGATGACATGGTAGGGCTTCGCGACAAGATAGTTGAAGCCGACGCCTTTGTAATCGGCGCTCCCAATTTCTATACCGGGCTCAATGGCGTCACCCACGCATTTCTAGAGCGCTGGTACCAGTTCCGTCACCGCACCGGCGACGCCCTGTGGGGCAAGCTGGCCGTTGCCGTGGGCGTAGGCGGCGGCAGCGGAACGCCTCCGGCCAACGACATCGAGAAGTTCATGCTCTACAGCTTCATCGAGACGGTGGCCAAGGTGACGGGCCAAGGCGCTGCCTGCTGCTTTACCTGCGGCTACGGCGAGACCTGTCAGGTGGGTGTGCCGGTGATGATGTTCGGCAAAGACGTAAAAATCACCGAAGAGATGACCCCCGGCGTCAACAAGCAGCCCGATCTTCTGGCCGAAGCGGTAAAAGCGGGCAAGACCCTGGGCGAGCGCCTGACCTGCGAGCACGACTGCAAAAAGGTCGCGCAAGAGATGCAGACG
>CAXMSR010000441.1:0-261 GCA_964195725.1 uncultured Kiloniellaceae bacterium
TAGCGGAAACGACGCACGCCGAGGTACTTTTCGATGCTCCTCGGCGTGATCGACACGCGTGTGTCGCGCGGCTTCAGGAGCAGCGATTTGACGACCTTGCGGCAGATCTTCGAAATCTCGCGCTCGAGGTTGCGAACGCCCGATTCCCGCGTGTAATGCTGAATGATGTCGAGTACGGCACTCGGGGAGATATGCAGTTCCTTTTTCTTGAGGCCGTTCTCTTTCAACTGCTTCGGAACCAGGTAACGCATTGCAATGTTG
>CAXMSR010000441.1:271-957 GCA_964195725.1 uncultured Kiloniellaceae bacterium
CGGAACGCAGGATGGATTGGATCCAGCTGGTTGGCCGTCGTGATGAACATCACATCCGTGAGGTCGTAGGGCACCGCAAGATAGTGATCGCGGAAACCAAAGTTCTGCTCCGGGTCGAGCACCTCCAGCAACGCCGAGGACGGGTCGCCGCGATGGTCGCCGCCGATCTTGTCGACCTCATCGAGCAGGAACAGCGGATTACGCACGCCGGTCTTGCCGAGGTTCTGAATGATCTTGCCGGGCATCGAGCCGATGTAGGTGCGGCGATGACCACGAATCTCGGCCTCGTCACGCACGCCACCGAGGCTCATGCGTACGAACTTGCGATTCGTCGAACGGGCAATACTCTGCCCAAGCGAGGTCTTGCCGACGCCTGGCGGCCCTACGAGGCACAGGATCGGGCCCTTGAGGCGCCTTACGCGCTGCTGTACGGCCAGGTACTCAAGGATGCGCTCCTTGACCTTCTCGAGCCCGTAGTGATCCTCTTCGAGCACCTCTTCAGCACGCTTGAGGTCTTTGAACACCTTGCTGCGTTTCTTCCACGGCGCCTTCAGCAACCAGTCGATGTAGTTGCGCACCACGGTCGCTTCGGCGGACATCGGTGACATCAACTTCAATTTGTTCAGTTCGGAAGTGGCTTTTTCTTTCGCCTCCTTCGTCATGCCCGCTTTTTCGATTTTGACTTC
>CAXMSR010000442.1:0-949 GCA_964195725.1 uncultured Kiloniellaceae bacterium
AAACGACAGGGTTGCGAGAGCATCCCAGTAACGAAGGCCGCGCCGCCGGTCGATGTCGACCGGCACGGCGACATGCTCGCTGGCGCCCAGGTGATGGTAGCCGAGCCGGTCGGCGGCTTGGGCGACCGCGACGAGGTCAGATACGGCAGCGTCGACTTCCCAGGCGTTGTGGGAGCGCGGAAGAAGAGTGACGATCGGGGTGATAATGCCGAGACGCATGCACCTCTTCTAGGCGAAATGTGAGGGAAAAGTGAACCGCGTCGCTCCTCCGGTGTGATCGTCAGCCCAATCCCGGCGGCTTCCTCGATCTCGCCGAGCAGAAGCTGGAGGTGCAGCACCTCTCCGTCGTGATGTTCCGGAAGGACCGCGGCAAAGAAGAATCCGAGGTAAGCTCTTCAACGCCAAAAAAACGGGGGCCCCCGTGTGGGAGCCCCCGCTAGCCTCATTGGTGACTTGAAGTGAGGTGATTCCTCACATCATGCCGCCCATACCACCCATGCCGCCCATGCCACCCGGAGGCATCGCCGGTGCTCCTCCTGCGCCCTTCTCTTCAGGCTTCTCGGCCACGACGGCCTCCGTCGTGAGCATCAGACCCGCCACCGAAGCGGCGTTCTGCAGAGCGATTCTCACCACTTTAGTCGGATCGACGATACCGGCCTTGATCAGGTCTTCGAACTCTTCCTTGGCAGCGTTGAAGCCAAAAGAGCCCTTTCCGTTCCTGATACGGTCGAGGACGATCGACGCTTCCCAGCCGGCGTTGGTAGCGATCCAGCGAGCCGGATCCTCGATGGCGCGCCGAACGATCTTGACGCCCACCTTCTCTTCGCCGCTCAACTTCAAGGTGTCGAGCACGACCGAGGCGCGCACCAGCGCCACTCCGCCACCGGGAACGATTCCCTCTTCTACGGCGGCTCGCGTCGCGTGCAGTGCGTCTTCGACGCGTGCCTTC
>CAXMSR010000443.1:0-937 GCA_964195725.1 uncultured Kiloniellaceae bacterium
CCTAGATCCGGGCCGGGCCGCGGCCACTCTGAGGGCGATCGCCGACTTCGCCACAGACAATCAGGTGCTGCTCTTCACCTGCCACCCCGAGACGGTGGAGCGCATTAAACGTGTCGACCCCACCGTGCGCGTGCTCGATCTTTGACCCCCGTCAAGTCGGCGGCGACGTTATTGCGGCACTATCGGGGCTAAAGCGCACACCGATATAAATGAGGCTCCACGATGAAACCCGCTTCAACGAAGACGACTACACTCTCAACCCTCGCGGCTCTCGCCCTGACAGCCGTGGTTATAACTATTGCTCTACCCTCCGCCGCCCTTGCGGTTAGCTGCCACTGCTTCACCGACCGGGAATTTGTAGCCGACGCCCCCGCCAAGGCCGACCCCTATCTGCTGGCCACGGCGCGCAACTCGCTCTTTGCCGCTTCTATGGGATTGCCCAAGGCCAACGTCGTCAGGGCGCGCATGGGCGGAGCCGAAGAGTTCGATCTCTGGATCGCCCACAGCGCGAGCAGCGTTACGCTGCACTCCGCCGACAAATTCACCGAAACCATGGCGAAGGAAAAAAGCTGGCTCAAAGCACTGAACGCGCTAGGGGTAGACCCTGAGAAGCTGGGGGCCGGGTTCGCCGCCTCGTTGAAAAAGGGCGACTCCGACGAGATAGCCGCCGAAAAGCTCGTCGATCCCTACCTCGTAAAGGGCTTCGGGATCGAACAAAAGACCCTCGTCGCGCTCCGGCTAAAGGGCGCGACCAACGCCCAGGCCACCCTGGCCCTGCTCTTAAAGACGCTCACCGACGCCGACCCCGTCGCATCGCTCGCGAAGGTCAAGAGCGGCAAAGCCACCTGGGGGCTCCTTTTTGACGACGCCGGGGTAAAAGCCGGGCAGGTCTCCAAGCTGATTATTCGGAAGGTGTCGGAGGGGCTGGCCAGATAAC
>CAXMSR010000444.1:0-925 GCA_964195725.1 uncultured Kiloniellaceae bacterium
CCCCGCTCAAGCTGGCAAATGCGCTGCACGCCGCCGGGGTGCCGATAATCGGCACCTCTCCCGATTCCATCGACATGGCCGAAGACCGCGAGCGCTTCAAGGCGCTCCTCGATGAAATCGGCCTGCGTCAGCCCGACAACGGCCTGGCCCGCTCCGAGGAAGAGGCTGTGAAAGAGGCCGCCCGCGTGGACTACCCCGTGGTGGTGCGTCCCTCCTACGTGCTGGCGGCAGGGCGATGGAGATCGTCTATGATGAAGCGAGCCTTCGCACCTACATGCGCGAGGCGGTGCAGGTCAGCCCCTCGCATCCCGTGCTCATCGACAAATACCTCAAAGACGCCATTGAAGTGGACGTCGATGCGGTGAGCGACGGCAACATGGTAGTGATAGGCGGCGTGATGGAGCACATCGAAGAGGCCGGGGTACACTCGGGCGACTCGGCTTGCTCGCTCCCCCCCTACAGTCTGCCCGCCGACATCGTAGACGAGATCCGCGTCCAGTCGGTAAAGCTCGCCAAGGGGCTAAAGGTTATAGGATTGATGAACGTGCAGTTCGCGGTCAAAGACGGCGACATCTACGTCCTCGAAGTAAACCCGCGCGCCAGCCGCACCGTCCCCTTCGTCTCCAAGGCCACCGGCAAGCCGCTTGCGAAGATAGCTGCAAGGGTCATGGCGGGAAAGACCCTTGAAGAGATCGGCTTCACCGAAGAGATGATCCCGGAACACGTGAGCGTGAAGGAGGCGGTCTTTCCCTTCATCAAGTTCCCCGGCGTGGACACGATCCTCTCCCCCGAGATGCGCTCCACCGGCGAGGTGATGGGTATTGGCCGCAGTTTCGGTGGCGCCGTGGCACGCGCCATGCGGGCGTCTCAATATGCCATCCCGCAGACCGGCCAGGCATTTCTTAGTGTGCGTGATGCCGACAAG
>CAXMSR010000445.1:0-907 GCA_964195725.1 uncultured Kiloniellaceae bacterium
TTCGCGGCTACAACCTGACACTTAGAAACCACGAAGCCGATCGCATCTTCGTTACCGTAGAGGATGACAAATGAGCAGCGCAAAAATTTCAGTCGCGATCGCCGGAAACCCCAACGCCGGAAAGACCAGCCTTTTTAACGAGCTGACCGGGGCAAAGCAGCATGTGGGCAACTACCCCGGCGTCACCGTCGAGTACAAACACGCCACAGTGACGGTGGACGGCACGACGGTGGATGTTATCGATCTGCCCGGCACCTATAGTCTCACTGCGTATTCGCCCGAAGAATTGGTGGCGCGAAACTTCATTATCGACAAGCGGCCCGACGTGGTCATAAACGTCGTAGACGCCTCGAACCTTGAGCGCAACCTCTATCTGGCCATTCAGCTTCGCGAGCTTGGCGTGCCGATGGTGCTCTGCCTGAACATGATCGACGTGGCCGAGGGGCGCGGCATGAAGATCGACCAAGAAAAGCTGGGCGAGGTGCTGGGTGTGCCGGTCGTCCCGACGATCGCGCGTCAGGGCAAGGGGGTAGAAGCCCTTATCCGCGCTGCGGTCGAGGTGGCCCGCGCCAACGCGCCCTGGAAGCCCCTTGAACTCTCCTACGGTTCCGACGTAAATGAGGCTGTTACCGAGCTTAATGCCCTGCTCGACGAGAGCGGCTACGAATCGGCTCCGGCCACCAACGCCTGGACTGCACTAAAGTGCCTGGAGGGCGACACCGAGGTCTCCGACAAGTTCGACCCCTCGACTGCGCTGGGCGCAAGGATTAAAGAGGTGTGTACGCGCGTAGCCCACCATATAAAGGTGACGATGGAGGACGAGACCGAGTCGATCATCGCCGACCATCGCTACGGCTACATCTCGGGCGTGAGCCACGAGGTGCTGCACCATGATCGCGAAGTGCGC
>CAXMSR010000446.1:0-907 GCA_964195725.1 uncultured Kiloniellaceae bacterium
CGGGCGCTTTGAGCTGGTGATCTGCTGCGAAGTACTTGAACACCTGGCCGAGCCCGAAGCGGCCCTGGCCGAGATCGACCGGGTGGGAGCCGAGTGGTTCATCCTGTCGGTGCCAAACGAGCCCCTGTGGCGCGTGCTCAACATGGCGCGCGGCGCGTACTGGAGCGGGCTGGGCAACACCCCCGACCACATCCAGCACTGGAGCCCCGCCGCGTTCAAGGGGTTTTTGAGCTCGCGTTTTCGCGTCGAGAAGATTGTAAAGCCCGCGCCCTGGACGATGGCGCTCTGTAGAAAGGCGTAAGTGGGTGCCGGGGGCATTTGTCCTGTGAGTGGGTTTATTTGAGGCGAGTGTTTTGCTTGTTTCTAAAAGTAGGACTGATTGGAAAGGGCTGGCTGCGCTACTGCCTTACCATGGGCCCACCGCTGGCGCTTTATATCGTCTGGCGCAAAAAACGCCACGATCACCTTGTGAGGGTGTGGGTGCCGATGTTGGTTTTTGCGTGCTTCTCACTTTTATTGGTGCTGCTTATGCCGCTGCCGCGCTATATGTTGCCGCTCAGGCCGGTGTCGTATGTTCTGGGTATGTAGACTATAGCTGCCTTAAGCTCTCTTTTCTCAACGCCGCGTGCCGATGAAGTATGCTCTCTTTGAGCCAGATACGCGCAACAACTATGGGCCATTTTTTTTGTGTGACGGGGTCAGCGTTTTTTATTGAGCCCGCCGACCTGAAAAAGCGCAAGCACGAGCGCGACTGAAATTATGAAGGTGAGCAGTGCCGCGTGGGTCGCCAAGGCGAAGTTTAGAGCGGCGTCGGCGTTAAGTCCCAGCATGGTGAGCGCGGCCACCCAGCCTATTTCATGGTTGCCAGCGTTGGCTATGCCCTGTATGGGGGCCAGTTGCAGCGGCA
>CAXMSR010000447.1:0-895 GCA_964195725.1 uncultured Kiloniellaceae bacterium
CTCCCCCTGATCCCGGTAAAGATACTCCTCTGGGGCAAGAGCGAAGAGTTCGCCGCCTCGGCGCAGCTGCTGGTGGACTCGCGCGCATACTTTCACCTGGCGCTGGATGTTTTGTGGGCGCTGTCGAATGTGACGGTGGCGGATATAACAGGGGCAGATATAACAGGGCAAATCCCGCAGGGGCGGATTCGGCAGGAGCGTAAAGAAGGGTAGCTGTCCGCCCCATGGCAAGTGCGCAGGGCGCGCGCACTTGCCACGGCGAAGAACGCCTTACTTTAAAAGGCCGGGGCCGGGCTCACGCCCGCTGGATCAGCACCAAGCTAATGAGCATCCCCAGCCCCCCTGCCGCCCGCATCAGGTTTACCGGGTGTACCGGGAGGCCGAACAGGCCAAAGTGGTCGAAAGCCATCGACACTATCAACATACCGGCGATAGAGGCCGTTAAAGTATTGGCGATGCCGATTTTAGGCGCCAAGGTCAATACCATCGTCACGTAAGAGGCCCCTATCAAGCCGCCGACAAAGAGGAACCAGGGCTGCCCACGCAAAAGCTCCGCACGCGGCAGCTCGGGTCTAAGCACCAGCAAGAGAGCCAGAATAGCCAGCAGTCCCCCCAGAAACGAGATAAAAGAAGCCTGAAGCGGATGGTTAAGTGCCCTGCCGAGCTGGGAATTGATAGCCCCCTGTAAAGGGAGCAGGCCGCCTATCAACAGCGCAACCGTCATAAATATCAGAATCTTCATTCTGCTCCTCCCAACGACTGATGCCTTTGCAGGCCGCTATTTTGTGAGTGTATTGCCTGTTGACGCAGGCGCACCGATATTGGCCCCAGGAGACGCTCAAACCCTTCGCAGGATCGCGATCCCCTGGCTAAACCCCAGGCCGCCGTTGCCGTG
>CAXMSR010000448.1:0-890 GCA_964195725.1 uncultured Kiloniellaceae bacterium
CGCCGCCGCCACCGGTAAACTCCTCACCGCGATGAACCCCAACTGCGTAGGCGCGCTGACGATAATACTGGTAGAAGGCACCGAAATGGCCGCCGCGTATGACCGGGGCGAACACACCCTCCCCGATCAACTGGGCATGCTGGCCGAACTGCGCGAAATGCTGGCGCACACCACCCTGACCCGTGGCCTCTTCATGGCGAACCACGCCTCAAACTACCTGCCGATAAGAGTGCGAATGCCCTCCCAAAAAGAAAACGCACTAAAGCAGATAGACGAGGCCCTAAAAGGGAAAGTGGCGCTGAAAGACGAGATGTTCAGGGGGTTGTAGGGGATAGGTAAGGAACAAGGGGGGACGCAGTGGACCCCATCGAGAACGTAATAGAAGCTAAACGACATTAACCTCAAGATGTTTACCAAACAGATTTAAAGCACGCACCATCGAGGTCAGTTTAGTGCCGTGTCGGGGGTCTAAAATACGACGGGCCTCTTTCTCGTTCGTCCCCAGACGCTCGGCAAAAGCGACACGGGTAATCTTGGCTTCCTTCCACGCTGTGTACACCGCTGCCTTAATGGCAATTTGCGGATCGAGCGGTATGGCGACCTCACCCTTCTGCCTGCGTCTTGCCGGTGCCGGGATATCTTCCATATCCTTGATCCGGTAGGCAACCGCCGTCGCCAGACAATCGGCAGCAGCGTCTTTCGCCTCCTCCAGACTATCGCCCTGAGTCATGGCCTCGGGAAACTCGCGAAAAGTCACGACATAACCCCCGTCATCGTCGTCAGGCGTAAATGTGGCGTGGTAGTTGTAATTCATCTTGTGTCCTCGCTAAAAAAGCTAGCCGTTATAGCAGTCAAACAACGGGGCAAACACTACAGCCCCTTTATGCCCA
>CAXMSR010000449.1:0-497 GCA_964195725.1 uncultured Kiloniellaceae bacterium
GAGAAGTTAAAAGAGCTGGGTCTCAAGCCGTTGGCTTATGTTCGTGATTATGCGGTGGCTGGTACACCGCCGGAGATCATGGGCATCGGTCCGGTACCGGCTATTCGAAAACTTCTAGAGCAAACCGGGCTCAAGATCGAAGACATAGACCTCTTCGAGATCAACGAGGCTTTCGCGGCGCAAGCCGCTTACTGCCAGCGTGAACTCAAGATCCCGGATGAGAAAATCAATGTAAACGGCGGTGCCGTTGCACTCGGCCACCCCTTGGGCGCCACCGGTGCGAAGCTGACCGTGCAATTGATTTATGAGATGAAACGCCGCAAGGTCAAATACGGCATCGTTTCTATGTGCATCGGCGGCGGCATGGGCGCTGCCGGGCTCTACGAAAATCCGGACGCGTGAATTCTTTCTCGCTGTTCCCCGGATGGATCTATTACCGTCCGAGGGACAGCGGAAGACTGAGCAGCAGCTTCGCCGATCGAACAGAGGCCAGCGGG
>CAXMSR010000449.1:507-890 GCA_964195725.1 uncultured Kiloniellaceae bacterium
ATTGGCACCAGGCGTGGTCTCAAAAACAACGTGATCACGGTCCGGCAAGTCCACAGCTACGACCTGCCCTGCCGATGTAATGCGAACACGTTTGTCAGTTCTGATGACGCACTTGTTGCCCAGGTCCGACCGAAGTATGGCTGATTCTAAGGCACCATCCGACCAATTAAGATCGACTTGAAACCCGCCTCGAGCTCGCAAACCTCTGACGGATCCCGTCGACCATTCTGCCGGTAGCGCCGGCAAGAATCGCAGCTCACCGCGCTGCGACTGCAACAGCATTTCAGTTATGCCCGCGGTCGCTCCGAGATTCCCATCCACTTGCAGCGCGGCGCCACACAGCGCAAACATGTTTGGTAGCGATGACTCTGTCAGTAGTGTTC
>CAXMSR010000450.1:0-880 GCA_964195725.1 uncultured Kiloniellaceae bacterium
TTGGCGCGTTCAGCGGAAAACCGGGTGGAGATGGTTTCGGCAAGAAGCTGGGCACCATATTCAAACGCTGAGCAGCAGTACTCAGCCGTTGCGGGGTAGCCGCTTTTGTCCTCCCGGAGCTGTCGGAGCGGCGTTTTTGGGAGAGGGCGTCGTCGGAGCACTCTGGCCGGTGTCCGGCTTGCCCTGTTATTTCAGGCCGTAGGCGTCAAGGGCCGCCCTTGTCGTTGTTACCTCGCAGCTTGCGTCGCCTGTCGTAACTGCCGGTCGTCGTCTGTGCGAGCTCCAGCGATATTTCCAACGAAGTTATCCCGGCCACACCCGGCCCGGTGCTTAGTCGTGCGCGGGTAAATATTTTTGCGGGCTAATCAAGCGTCGCATCTGCTATCTTCTCAGTGGAAGCGGTCGGGGTGAAGCGGCTCTTGCCGGAGAGCCTATGGGGTAATTTTAAACTGCGGTGTAGTCTACTATTGCGAGGCGGAATGCGGCGCAAGCAGATCGTATTGTTGGGCATGGCGCTTTTGGGGATTATCTCTGTCATCGCCATCGCCAACGTCAGTCGCTGGATGATCGAGGGCGTTGAAGAGCTCCGGCGCACCGAGCTGGAGCTTGTGGGCGACCGCGCGGCCTCGGGCGTAGAAGCGCACCTTAGTCGCGTGAGTCGGGGGCTCGAAGTCGTCATCGATCTCAACAGCAACACAGAGGCCGGCGACCTGCCCAGGGTAGCGAGGGGGTTCGCCGCGCTACGCAAAGTCTTCCCCGAAGTGGGCGAGATGCTTTGGCTTCAAAACGCAGGCAAGCTCTACAGGATCGAGCCCGACGGCGACCTGATGCCGGTGGGGCTCTCCGTTGAAGACCTGCGCAGCGATGACCTGGAGCCCTT
>CAXMSR010000451.1:0-333 GCA_964195725.1 uncultured Kiloniellaceae bacterium
ATTTACGCCCCTTATGCCTCTGTCGAGTTGAAGGGTGGCGGTGGAGGAAGCGGAGAAATGATGGGATCCGTCGTAGCCAACGATGTCTTCGTCAATGGAACCTATGAATTTCACTATGATGAAGCGTTGGAAGATGTAGATGCCAGCAAGATCTTTTCTCTCACAAGCTGGAGAGAATTAACGGATGCCTCCGAAAAGGTAACTCTCTAAGAAACCTCTTTTTTAAAGACAAAGACCCCCGAAACTTGGTTTCGGGGGTCTTTTTTGTTTAGAACATCTTTAAAAATATTCTGGAAAAATAGTCAGCTCCAGAGTCATAAGCCGGATTCTGTT
>CAXMSR010000451.1:343-587 GCA_964195725.1 uncultured Kiloniellaceae bacterium
GCGTGCGACATACCCGAAACGATAAGACGGGCCGCCCACGTTTCCTATTTTGTCTTGCACCGGATTGGGTTTATCCTGCCCGCTTGATTACTCGCGCGGCGGTGAGCTCTTACCTCACCTTTTCACCCTTACCTCAAACATACATTCAAGGCGGTCTGTTTTCTGTGACACTTGCCGTCGTTATCCCTTAACGAATAACTCCCCTGCTTTCACAGGGAATCCTGCCCTGCAGTGTCCGGACTTT
>CAXMSR010000451.1:629-879 GCA_964195725.1 uncultured Kiloniellaceae bacterium
AGCGAATGCACGACTTCAGAACTGACTAAGCCTCCCAATATAAAAGTCGGCGGCAATTGTCGCAAGTGATATTTTCGTCTTTGGCGCGGACTTCAGAATCAACCCCGGAGGAAACTTTTAAGTGGCACCCACCGCATTTCTGATCCCGAAGGGGGACAACAACAGGAGGTTTCAATGTCTTTGCCAGACGATCGTATGGTTTTAAATACTTTTCACTACTTTCACTTCGGGCTTTGTCGACCTCCGCTTC
>CAXMSR010000452.1:0-831 GCA_964195725.1 uncultured Kiloniellaceae bacterium
CCACGCTGCCAAAGGTGTCGGCCAAGAGCTGTATCTCGATGTGGCGGGGGTTCAGTATATATTTTTCAAGGTAGAGCGCGCCGTTCCCGAAGGCCGCAGCAGCCTCGCCGGAAGCTACCTTGAAGGCGTCTCGAACCTCGTCGCCGTTGTGGGCGATCCTCATTCCGCGACCGCCGCCGCCTCCAGCGGCTTTGAGGATAACGGGATAGCCCACCTCGTCGGCGCATGCGACAGCTTCCTCTGCGTCGGCCAACTCGCCTAGGCTGCCGGGGATGATCGGGATACCTGCTTTCGAGAGCGCTTCGCGCGCGCTGGCCTTATCCCCCGCCAACGCTATCACCTCTGAAGAGGGGCCGATAAAAGTTAAACCGGCCTCTAAGCATTTTAGTGCAAACTCACTGTTTTCAGAGAGGAAGCCATAGCCTGGATGAATGGCGTCCGCGCCGCACTGCTTTGCCGCTTCAAGGATGTTGTCAGCATTGAGATAGCTCTTGCGGCTGAGCGGTGGGCCGATCCTCAGGGCTTCGTCGGCTGAGTTTACGTGGAGCGCGTCGGCGTCGGCGTCGGAGTAGACCGCGACGCTGGCGATCCCCAGCGCCTTCAGGGTGCGGATGATGCGCAGCGCTATCTCGCCCCGGTTGGCTACCAACACTTTTCTAAAGATGGTCACACCCTTACCTTCCGCTTTTCGGCAGTTTCCGCCCGCTCTGTGCCTTGCATCACGCGAGGGCGATCTCCAACAGGGGCTGGTTCTTCATCACTGCGTCTTCATTCTCCACGAGGATCGCCGTGACGGTGCCGCAGGCGTCGGCTCGAAGCTGGGTGAAGATC
>CAXMSR010000453.1:0-818 GCA_964195725.1 uncultured Kiloniellaceae bacterium
CAGAAGCCTCAGGGCTTCGCCTTCGGCGGCTTTCTCTACCTCCGCCTTGCGAAGCTCCTCCAGGGTCTCGACGGCCTCTTCCACGTAGGGGGTGTCGCTGTAGTTGGCGAGGAACTTCTCCAGAAGCGGGATCGAGCCCGCTTCGATGGCAGAGGTCAGGGTCTCGTCGGCGTTTATGAGGTGCGAGAGCCTTTTCTTAGCGCCATCGGTAAATTCGCTCTTCGGGTAGCTGACCACAAACTCTTCCAGCGTCTCGATAGAGTCCTCTTCCAGCGCGGCGTCGTAGAAGGCTTTTTCACGGCCCCGCCGCTCAATCCACTTGCGCCGCAGATCCCGTGCCACCGCTGCCTGGGGAGAGTCGGGGTGCTTCTCCAGGAAGGCGTCCATGGCTTCGGGGGTCTCCAGGCTCATCGCGTGGCTAAAAGCTCCCTGTACCTCGGCGGTGTTGCGAGCCTTGTCGTCCTCGTAGTCGCGTATCTTCTTCAACTCGTCCTTGGCGTATACGGCGTAGTAGCCCGCGGGGTGCTTTTGTAAAAAAGCCTCAAAGGCCCCGGCGGTGCCGGAGAGGATCGCTTCGCCATAGACGGCGCGTTCCTTGTCCTCGACCTTTTCCAGCGCCAGCGCCAGATGCGATTTGACCTGTTCCATGTCCGAAGCGTTGGGTTCTAGCCGCTTGTACATCGTCAGGTGGTAGATCGCCCGATCGTAATCGTGCAGATGGTAGTAGTCGATGATCCCAAGGTTGTAATGGACGTCGGTGAAGGTAGGCTCCAGCCGCAAAGACTCAAGGTATTGCTTTTGAGCCGCTACAAATTTAC
>CAXMSR010000454.1:0-814 GCA_964195725.1 uncultured Kiloniellaceae bacterium
ATGCCCCTTCACGGCCACGGCATAAGCGCGCGGCCCACCGCACAGGATATGGGCGACGGGGTCTACCGTCTCGAAGGCATCGCGCTGCCGATGGCGGGGCTGTGGGAGCTGCGCCTTACCATCACGCTGGGCGAGACCTCCGATCTGTTCAACTATGGCCCCTTTAGCACCGTCGACATCGCCTCGGGCGGGGCCGACTACATCAAGGTCAACTCCCCCGCCGGCTACAACGTAACCCTTGGGGTGAAGAGCAAACCCAACGTGCTGGAACCGGTGATCTCGGTAGACGAGCTGGGGCGCACGGTCAAGACCTTCAACCTCACGGTGGAGGAGGTCAACTTCGAGATCTACCCCGGCAAACGCGTGTTGGCCTGGGCGTTTAACGGCACCGTCCCCGGCCCCGAGATGAGGGTGCAGGAGGGCGATGTAGTGCGCGTCACGCTGACCAACAACGTGCGCGACACCCACCACACGGTACACATCCACGGGATAAAGAAAGATGTGGCGAGCGACGGCGTCCCCTACCTTGGGCAGGTGCCCACCGAGTTTGGCGACAGCTACACTTACAGCTTTGTCGCCACCCCCAGCGGCACCAGCTGGTACCACTGCCACGTCGACTCGGCGCACCACGTAGACATGGGGATGTACGGCCCCTTCATCGTGGAAGAGGCCGAGCCGGTGGTGGAGTTCGACCGCGAATACGTCTGGGTGCTCGACGAATGGCCCAGTTCGCAAGAACACATGCATCCCACAGGGCCCGCTAAAGACGATCACAAAATCGTGACGCATCATCCGGGGGCGCTGCCCAAAAAAC
>CAXMSR010000455.1:0-813 GCA_964195725.1 uncultured Kiloniellaceae bacterium
TGGATGTTTGAGTTGAAAAACAGGGCGGCGGCTCCCCAATTGAGGGGCACCCGCCCACGGCAGGAAGTTAACTTGTCAATACCCTCTGGACAGAGACTCATCGAATGCCTGACTTACTGGCGGAGAGGGGGGGATTCGAACCCCCGGTACGGTATAAGCGTACACTCGCTTTCCAAGCGAGCGCCTTAAGCCACTCAGCCACCTCTCCGAATGTTGATATTCGCTTGTAGTGAAGCCCCCTGCTACCTCAGTACACTAGAGGCCGTCTATGATCGCGGGCGGCATTTCAAGGCAGGTTGATCCCGCCGGCCTTGGCTGTTGCGGAGACGCCTGTGGTAACGGCATTTCCCTGAGCGGATCCAGGTCGTCCAGATCGTCCGGCGCTGTGACGCGTGCCGTCTGCTTGGCACCCACATAAACGGTAGCTTCCTCACACTTAAGTTCGGCCTGGCCGCCGCATGCCGTCAAACCCGCGATAAGGATCAAAAATATAAGTCGGGCCAAGATCATGCCGCTTTCTCCAGTTCGATGCCCGCGAGCGCCAGTGCGGCTCGCATTTGTTGGTGATATTGCTTGCAGCTGTTGTGGCATCAGGCCCATCTGATGCAGCGCCCATTTTACCGGTATCGGCTTTGATTCGACAAACCGAGCGTCATTCGATGGCCGCAACTTTTCGGCCACAGAGACTCTAAACACAGCTTGTCCTCGCCACAAATAAGGCGGCGATGTTACTGTTCATCCTTGGTGCTGGCAAGAAACTCGGCCAGTGCGAGGCTAACAAGGCCGCACGGTGAAAACCAGCGGTTTCGAAAT
>CAXMSR010000456.1:0-808 GCA_964195725.1 uncultured Kiloniellaceae bacterium
GGGGGTATTGGCAGTTGCGGCCAGCCGCCCCCCCACAATATGCGCCCTTAGATAGGCGGCAAGCGCAGGAGGGCGTGGCGTAGATGGCGGGCGTCGGTCGATCAGCCCGATTCCCGAGCAGGCGGGCTCGGCGCTTACAAGCAGGAGCCCGCTCTCGCCGGGGCGGCGAATCTTTAGGATAAGCCGCCCCCGGGTATCCTGCCACGCCTGTTGCAGGTGCGCGCCAAACCACCGGGCGTTAAGTGCTCGCGCCAGGCGGCAGCACAGATACGAATCCATGAGCGGGCGCTACCACCCCGGCAGGACGAGGCGGAGCGGCGAAGCTGCCGCACCGGTGGCCCTGGAGACGAGCTCGGAGGCGGCGTCGGCGTCGGGGCCCAGAAGGAGATCGAGCAGCCCCCGGCGAGGCCGCTTCCACACATCCGTCTTGGGCTCGCCGACGATGCCGCCAAGGTTGGCCGCCAACTCTACGGCGTCGCGATAGCCGCCCAGCTGATTGACCATACCAAGCTCCAACGCCTGCCTGCCGCTGTAAATTCTGCCGTCGGCGAGATTTAGCACCGCTTCGGTTTCCAGAGAGCGCCCCTCGGCCACTGCCTGGACAAACTGGTTGAAGATGTCATCGACCAGCCCCTGCAATACCGCGCGTTCGCGCTCGCCCATCTCGCGAAAGGGGGAGCCGGTGTCTTTAAAGGGGCCGCTCTTTATCGCCTCGGCGCGAAGACCGAGCTTGTCCATCAAGAGCTGGTAGTTCTGCATCTGGAGGATGACGCCGATAGAGCCGGTGACCGAGCCGGGGTTGGCGACG
>CAXMSR010000457.1:0-802 GCA_964195725.1 uncultured Kiloniellaceae bacterium
GCTCGCCACCGTCACCCCGGTCTGAAGGGGCTGGCGAATGGGGGGTGCCTTCGTCGCTCACCAGCAACATACCCCCCTGCATCATTGAGAGAAGCTGCGGCCCGATATCGGCGGCAGAAGCGGCGGCGGCACCGATGCGTGTGCCCACCTCGCGGTTCCACCGCTCAAAGCGGCGCGCTGATGACGTTGGCGAGGGGTGATTAAACAGGTGCAGCCAGTTATGGGCGCGCGACACCGTCGCCCCCCGCTCATAAGCGCGCCGTGCCGACTCGTGCGCTTGGCGCAGCGCATTCGACGCCTCGGCGGCGAGGTTTTGCGCCCTCGCGCTGCGAGAGCCTTCATCATATCGGTTTCTTGGCATCATTTACTCCTTCTCGAAATAGACGGCGATGGACGATGCGCTCAGAATAAAATGCCCAAGGGACCAGCGCCGTGAAAGAAAAAGTGCTAAAATGCCAGCGGAATCGAGCCCTTTAGAAGACGCAAGGCCACCCGGCCAATGCCAAGGCCGACCTGAAGCGAAAAAGAGACAGAGGAGAGACGACATGTTGGAAATTGGAAGTGCGGCGCCCACCTTTGAGCTGGAGAGCGACACCGGCGAAACCCTCAACCTCAAGAGTTTCGCGGGCAAGCGCGTAGTGCTCTTTTTCTACCCGCGCGACAATACCCCGGGTTGAACGGTCGAAGCCCTGGAGTTCCAGGAACGACTTGAACAGCTAACAGCCCTGAACACCGCAGTTGTAGGCATATCAAAAGACTCGCTGGTCAGCCACGCCAAATTCCGCGCCAAACACGGCTTCGA
>CAXMSR010000458.1:0-794 GCA_964195725.1 uncultured Kiloniellaceae bacterium
GCTGTGACGAGGTCCGACAGTTCCTTGTTCTCGAGTACCTTCGCGGTCGAGGCGGTCTCCGAGTTGAGCACCTTGCCACGAAGCGGCAGGATCGCCTGCCGTGCGCGGTCGCGCCCTTGCTTCGCTGATCCGCCGGCCGAGTCGCCCTCTACGAGGAATATCTCGGACAGCGCCGGGTCTTTTTCCTGGCAGTCCGCGAGCTTCCCGGGCAGGCCGGCGATGTCGAGCGCGCCTTTGCGCCGCGTCATCTCTCTGGCCTTGCGCGCAGCGTCGCGAGCGCGAGCAGCATCGACTATCTTCGAGACGATCGCCTTGGCCTCCTGCGGGTGCTCGAGCAGAAACTCCTCCAGCCGGCCCGCCACCGCCTGTTCAACGATGCCTTTAATTTCAGATGAAACTAATTTGTCTTTGGTCTGTGATGAGAACTTCGGGTCAGGAACCTTGACAGACAAGACCGCGGTCAGCCCCTCCCTGGCGTCGTCGCCAGATGGCGTGAAGCCATCCTTTTTGCCACGCATCTCTTTCTCGAGATAGCCGTTCAGCGTTCGCGTCAACGCGGTGCGAAAGCCGGCCAGGTGGGTGCCGCCATCTCGCTGCGGAATGTTGTTGGTGTAGCAGAACATGTTCTCCTGATAGCCGTCGTTCCACTGTATGGATGCCTCTACACCGACGTCATCGCGCATCGCCGTGAAATGAAACACGGTGTCGTGGACGGTGGTCTTGTTGCGATTCAGGTGCTCAACAAACGCCTTGATGCCACCTTCATATTCGAACACGTCTTCGCGCTCATCGCG
>CAXMSR010000459.1:0-780 GCA_964195725.1 uncultured Kiloniellaceae bacterium
CGGAAAGAAGATCCTGGGCGTCTGTCTGGGGGCGCAGTTTTTGGCCGCTGCTTTTGGTGCGCGCGTCTACCGCAACGAAGTAAAGGAGATCGGGTTCTATCCCGTAACCCTTACCGACGAGGCGGCAAAAACGCCTCTGCTGGCGGGGTTGCCCGCCCAGTGGCGTGTGCTCCACTGGCACGGCGACACCTTCGAGCTGCCGCCGGGGGCCGTGCATCTGGCGTCGAGCCCGGCCTGTCGCAATCAGGCGTTCTCGTTTGACGGGCGGGTAGTGGGGTTGCAGTTCCACATCGAGACGACCCCCGACAGCTTGAGGGCGCTGGTTGAAAACTGCCGGGACGAGCTGATACCGGAGCAATACATACAGGCCGAAGACGAGCTGTTGGGTTATGCGCCGGGGGAGCTGGAGACGATCAACGGCTATCTGTCCACGCTGCTTGACCGGTTGGCGCTTCCTTGAGAAGCTTCCGCTCGGTCGCACTGGGCGTATTGGCATTATTTGCGGCGAGCATTGTCGCGGGCCTGCCGTCGGGGTGTACGCAGAGCAGCAATAACCCGGCCACTTTGGTGGCTGGAAAGGCCGTCTACGCCGGAATGGGGATAGAGGGGGCGCAGGTAACCGCTCTGGCCCAGGTGGACAACACGGTGGTGGATCAGACACTTAGCACCTACCACGGCTCGTTTATCCTGCATCTGCCGCCGGGGACTTATACTTTGACGGGCACGGCACTTGTGCCCCGTGGGGAGGGGGAGCTTCAGGTGGGCGGAGAGATATCTGGA
>CAXMSR010000460.1:0-775 GCA_964195725.1 uncultured Kiloniellaceae bacterium
CTGAGTCCGGGTGGTATCCTTCTGCGGCCACCATATAGCCGGTCACCAATCAACGGGTAGCCGGCATGTGCCATATGCACACGAATCTGGTGTGTGCGCCCTGTTTCCAGCTTGACCTGCAGCAGGCTAAAACCCGAATACCGTTGTATTACCCTGTAATGGGTTACAGATGGTTTGCCACCATTGACCACTGCCATCCGTATCCGGTCTCTAGGGTGCCTGCCTATCGGAGCATTAACTTTGCCACCCACCGGAACCTCTCCGATCACCACAGCCCGGTACTCCCGGCTGATACTTCGGGCATGAATGGCATCAACAAGTGATTTGTGCGCCTGTAAACTCCTGGCAACCACCATTATTCCACTGGTGTCTTTGTCCAGACGGTGGACGATCCCCGAGCGCGGCAACGCCGCGAGGTCCTGATCATAGTGCAACAGTGCGTTTTGCAGGGTTCCATTCGGATTTCCGGCGGCCGGGTGAACAACCAGGCCCGCCGGTTTATCGACAACCAGGAATACGGCTGCGCGAGAAGTCGGGGAACAATTAAACAGCCGCCCGGTCCAATCTGCAGCCTGCGGCTGACATAGATACTGCTTGTTTATCTGTGATGCGGTGCATGGTTTTCGTTATGAATCAGTCCAATTCAGGTAGTGTATCGTGGGCGTATCGGATATTATTGCGCTTTGGAAATTCTTGGTCGATCTATGCAGGATACAATAAAACACAGGGGACTACGTTCCAGCGTCTTTGCAGCAGTGCTGCTGATACTGCTGAG
>CAXMSR010000461.1:0-484 GCA_964195725.1 uncultured Kiloniellaceae bacterium
TGAGGCCCGCGACAAACTGCGCGCGCGCGAAATTACCGCGGTCCAACTGACCGAAAACTGCCTGAAAGCCGCGGATGCGGCGGCGGCGTTGAACGCGGTCGTCCACCCAACGCCCGAGATCGCGCTTGAGCAGGCAAAATCGGCTGATGCGCGTATCAAAGGCGGCGACGCGCCGGCAATGTGCGGAATTCCGCTTGGGATCAAAGACCTCTTTTGCACCAAGGGCGTGGCCAGCCAGGCGGCAAGCGCGATCCTGAATGGCTTTAGGCCCGAATACGAGTCGACCGTGACGACGCAGCTTTTTGATGCGGGCGCGGTGATGATCGGCAAGCTCAACATGGACGAGTTCGCGATGGGCTCGTCAAACGAAACGTCCGTCTATGGCAATGTCGTCAACCCGTGGCGGCGCGGCAACGACGACACGCCGCTTACGCCAGGCGGCTCGTCGGGCGGGTCCGCCGCTGCGGTTGCCGCCGACCTTTGT
>CAXMSR010000461.1:494-772 GCA_964195725.1 uncultured Kiloniellaceae bacterium
GGGCCGATGGCCAAATCGGTGCGCGACTGCGCGATCATGCTTCAGGCGATGGCAGGGCACGATCCGAAGGATTCGACCTCCGCCGACCTGAAAGCTCCCGATTTCGAAGCCATGCTGACTGGCGATATCAGCGGGCAAACCATTGGCATTCCGAAAGAATACCGGATGGACGGAATGCCGGATGAGATCGAGGCGCTTTGGGCGACGGGCCGCGCGATGCTGGCGGACGCGGGCGCCAATATCGTCGATATCTCGCTGCCGCATACGAAATACGCATT
>CAXMSR010000462.1:0-766 GCA_964195725.1 uncultured Kiloniellaceae bacterium
TTTAGCGGTATGAAGGGGGTGACGATAACGCTGTGCGCCACCTCGTGCGGGGCGCAGCCCAGAGTAGTCATCACCACCTTGGCGGGGTCGCCCAGTCTGGGCGGATTGCGGCTCATGAGTGTGCGGTCCTCCCTTTACTGCGCCGAAACGCTTGGCGTCTCGTCAGGGTAGTCATCACCACCTTGGCGGGGTCGCCCGGTTTGGGCGGGTTGCGGTTTATGGGTGCGCAATCCCCCCTATTACTGCGTCGAAACGCTGGGCATCTCGCCAGGGTAGTCATCACCACCTTGGCGGGGTCGCCCGGTCTGGGCGGATTGCGGTTTATGGGTACGCAATCCTTCCTTTACTGCGCCGATACGCTGGGCGTATCGCCACCAGTGTCGAGCATCACCTGGCGCTCGAAGTCGCTGGGGTTGGTGGCGGCGGCGCGGGCGGTGTTGTAGTCTATCTGCCCATCTTTGTAGAGGCGCATCAGGTGCATGTCGAAGGACTGGGTTTTATAGGTGTCGTGCCCCTGCTCCAGCACGTCTTTAATCTGGAAGGTCTTCATCGGATCTTTGATGCACTCTTCAATCGTCTTGGTAGAGCGCAGTATCTCGACGGCGGGGATGCGCCCCGTGCCCTCCTTGTTGGGGATGAGGCGCTGGCTGATCGAGGCCTTCAGGTTCTCGGCCAGACGCAGGCGCACGATATTTTGCTCTTCGGCGGGGAAGACGGCGATGAGGCGGTTGATCGTCTTCTGGGCGTCGGTGGTGTGGACGGTGGA
>CAXMSR010000463.1:0-760 GCA_964195725.1 uncultured Kiloniellaceae bacterium
TGCTGAGCTCTACCCAGCAGATGGTCTTGCACATGATCCGCGCCGGGCAGTACACCTACGAGGCCCAAGACCTTCTCAACTATGCCGAGCGCAACCTCAAGCTCGTCACAGAGGGCAACCCGCTGCACAACATACCCTTCTCCAAGGAGCTGTTGGGCAGGGTAGAAGTACTCGTGAACGAGGCGCAGGATTCGATGAGGATACACTCCACCATCGATACAACGCCGACCAAGGGAGGGGGCGAGTAGAGCCTCTACCCGATTCAGGATATAAAAGCGGGGGCGCTCCTTTACGGGGCGCCCCCGCTTTTTTGTGCTGCCCCGGCCTGCGCGGACGCCAGCTCAGGCTGCGTGGCCGACGATAAATTTATGGCGAGTCTCTTGCGCGCGTCTTGCCAGCAGCTGACTAAGCGCATACAATCTACACACTTAATCAATAATACTTCGCCGGGATGGCGGAGCGGAAACTCTTCTCAAGCGGTGATTACCCATGTCGGTACTGGAAATACTAAGATTCCCCAACTCGATACTTCGCAAGAAGGCCAAAGAGGTGGAGGCGATAGATGAGCGCATCCACAACCTCGCCCACGAGATGATGCGTTCGTTGTATCAAGAACCCGGCATCGGGTTGGCCGCGCCCCAGGTGGGCGTAAGCGAGAGGCTGATCGTCGTCGATCTGTCGATAGGCGAAGACCCCGATTCTCTGATAGTGCTTGTCAACCCGGAGATAATCGTCAAAGAGGGCACGATCAAAATGGATG
>CAXMSR010000464.1:0-732 GCA_964195725.1 uncultured Kiloniellaceae bacterium
CGCAGCGAAGGCAAGGCGAAAAGGGTGATCGACGAACGCTGAGCTCAGAAGACGTAAGCAAAAAGGGCGGCGAAGATGACTTCGCTGCCCTTTTTTTTATGCAGTAAAAAGCGGCGCAACCCTTGGAGGGGTACGCCGCTTTTTGTTTGTCCCCGTTGAAGGACAAACTTTAATCGTAAAAGTTTGCTGCTATACGTCTACTTTTACCACCAGCGCAGCACCAGTGTCGCCAGCGGCGCAACCGGTGAAGAGTCCGTAGCCGCCGCCTTTTTGGGCGAGCTCTTCAACCAACTCCATGACGCATCTACCAGCTGTCGGTCCCTGGGGATGACCGAAGACGAGCGGGCTGCCGTAGTTGTTCATGGTGTCGGCGTCGATCCCGAACTCGCGGGCGAAAAAGATGTCGTTTATGGTAAACGGGTTGTGGGATTTGATCGCTGCAACCTGATCGATCGTGATCCCGGCTTTTTCAAGCGCCATCCTCGCGGCGGGCACCGGAGCGCGGGGCATGAAGCCCTTTTCAACGCGCGAGAATCCGTAGGAGAGGAGCTGCACCGTGACGTTTTTGTCGCTGGAGAGCTCTGCCGCTTTCTCTTTGGTGGTGACGAACATGAAACCGTTGCCGTCCGCCGGATGTGTCTGGGCTCCAAAGGAATGTACGCCGCCTTCGAGAACGGGGCGAAGGCCGGCCAGCCCCTCGGCTGTGGTGGGCATGATCCCTTCGTCGGCGTC
>CAXMSR010000465.1:0-414 GCA_964195725.1 uncultured Kiloniellaceae bacterium
GCCGCGCACCGTCTCTATCCAGTCGCGCGAAGCCGCCATGCTCTCCAGACGCGAGCGCAGCCGCCGTATATGGACGTCAACGGTGCGGGGTTCGACGTAGACCTCTTCATCCCAGGCCTCGCTCAAGAGGCGCTCTCTTGAGTGTACCTTGCGGGGGTTGGCGCACAGATATACAAGAAGGCGAAACTCCTGAGGTGCGAGCGGCAGCTCATTGGAGCCGACCCAGACGCGGTGGGCGTCCAGATCGATCTTGAGCGCGCCGTGGATTATCTCTCGCGGGGAGGCGGCGTTTGCCGGGGAGCGCTTCAATACTGCGCGTATGCGGGCGATCAACTCTTTGGGGCTAAAGGGCTTGGAGACGTAATCGTCGGCACCCAGCGCAAACCCCTCAAGCAAATCCTCTTCCGCCGTTTT
>CAXMSR010000465.1:424-725 GCA_964195725.1 uncultured Kiloniellaceae bacterium
GACGCGAAAGCCCGCCTTGCGCAGGTTGTACTCCACCAGATCGAGCAGATCCACTTCGTCGTCTACGATCAGTATGCGTGTCATGGCGTCCCAAATAAAAAAGGCGCTTACGATCAGGATTTGATCATAAACGCCTGCCGTGTCGGTGTTAAGCGTTTATTTTTTCTCTTCGAAGCCGATGCGGTGAAAGGGGTTTACGACGCTGGTGACCATATTCTTCAAGTGTGAGCCGATGCGCTTTAAATAGCGTATGTAAAGTGCTAGCGCTGCGGCGTCGGCGGGACTCTGGTCGCCCACCTTG
>CAXMSR010000466.1:0-723 GCA_964195725.1 uncultured Kiloniellaceae bacterium
GCGCCGCGCCGGGTATTCATCTCCGAGTTGGCGATGACGCCCACGTGCCCGGTGGGCAGCTTTACGAAGACGCCAAAATCGGCGACTTTCTCTACTGCACAGTCGAGCTTACTATGTACGCGGGGCAGATCCCCAAGCCCCTCGAAGAGCTTGTAGTCGAGCGAGAGCGAGACGCGGCGCTTTTGCATGTCCAGAGAATCGATCTCGGCTTCTACTTCCTGGCCCACCTCCAGAACTTCCTTGGGGTGCTTGATGCGCTCGGTGGCGCCCATCGCCGAGACGTGGATCATGCCGTCCAGACCGGGCTCGATCTCGACGAAAGCTCCAAAATCGGTGAGGCGCGCCACCTTGCCGGTGATGCGTTGGCCCTTGGAGTATTTCTCGGCGGACTGAACCCAGGGATCGGAGGCGAGCGCCTTTAGCGAGAGGCTTATGCGCTCCTTGTCCCAGTCGGCTCCGATAACCTTGGCCGTCACCTCCTGGCCGTCCTCCACCACTTCGGAGGGGTTGACGCGGCTCCAGGAGAGCTCGGAGGCGGGAATGAGGCCGTCTACGCCACCCAGATCGACGAAGACGCCGAAGTTCTGGATGTTGCGCACTATGCCGGTGACGTTCTCGCCGACCTTTATCTTCTTCTTAAGCTCTTCGCGCTTCGTTACGCGCTCCTCTTCCAGAAGCGCGCGGCGAGAGACTACGATGTTGCGTCCGCGCTCTTTGTATTCG
>CAXMSR010000467.1:0-479 GCA_964195725.1 uncultured Kiloniellaceae bacterium
CTTTTTAACCACTTCGCCCGCTTCGAGACCTTCATCCCGCCCTACCTTATCTACAAAGCCACCGGCCAGATGTCGCGCAGCGTGGCCTCCAGCGAATTCTTTAGCGAAAACGACACGCTCGCCAACTACCTTCGCGGCCTGGGTGCCGTGCCCAACGATTACCCCAACCTCTTCCCCTTTCTGGCGTCCGAGCTGGTGCGGGGACGTAAAGTGATCCTCTTCCCCGAGGGAGGGATGGTCAAAGACCGCCGGGTGGTGGACAAAAAGGGCCGCTACGGCATCTACTCGCGCACCGCAGAAGAGCGCCGCAAACACCACACAGGGGCCGCCGCCGTGGCGATGGGGCTCGATCTTTTTAAGCAGGCCGTGCGAAGGGCCAAGCGGCTGGGCGACGATGCGCTTCTTGCCCGCTGGGGCGAGATGGTCGGTGACGAGGGGCGCGACAGGCTGATCGCCTTTGCCGAGCGGCCCACCACCAT
>CAXMSR010000467.1:489-719 GCA_964195725.1 uncultured Kiloniellaceae bacterium
CGTGCCCGCCAACATCACCTTCTATCCCATTCGGGTGGACGAGAACCTGCTGGAGCGCGCCGCAGCCCTTATCACAGGGGACTTGGGCGAGCGGCTAATGGAAGAGCTGCGCATAGAGGGCAACATCCTCTTAAAGCCCACCGACATGGACATACGGCTGGGCGAAAGCTGCCGCCCCGACGACTATCGCACACGCTTTGATCGCATGCTTTTTGAAAGGCTCGCGGCAC
>CAXMSR010000468.1:0-388 GCA_964195725.1 uncultured Kiloniellaceae bacterium
CCCGGTGAGCATATACCCGGCGTGGGCGATTGACGAGAACGCCAACAGGCGCTTGACGTCCGTTTGCACCAGCGCGGAGAGGTTGCCGAAAAACATCGAGATAATCGCCAGCATGGACAGAAGGGCGGTGAAGCTGGTTGCCGTCTCGCCCATACCTACCAGACGGATGAGGATCGCCACAGCGCCGATCTTGGGCAGGGTGGCGATGATGCCGCTCGTCTCGTTGGCCGCGCCCTGATAGATATCGGGCGTCCACAGGTGGAAGGGGAAGACCGCCAGCTTGAAAAAGAAGCCGGCAAACATCATCGACAACCCGATCAGCCCCATGGTGGACGAAGCGATCTGGGGGTAGATCTTCAACAGCTCGTCGATGTTCGTGGTGTGGGCC
>CAXMSR010000468.1:398-713 GCA_964195725.1 uncultured Kiloniellaceae bacterium
ATAGCTCATGCCGAAAAGGGTGATGCCGGAGGCGGCAGCGCCGAAGAGCACGTACTTGATCCCCGCCTCGACCTGGCTGTCGAACTCAATGCGCCTTAGCGGCACCAGGATGTAGAGCGAATAGGAGGAGAGCTCCAGGGCGATGTAAAGGGTCAAAAGCTCGTTGGCGCTCACGAGAAAGGTGAGCCCCAAGATGCTGAGCGTAAGGAACATGAAGTAATCGGCTTCATTTTTGCGCTCGATGCCGTTTAGCCCCTCGCCAAAAGCGACCACGAGGAAAAAGCCAAGCGCGATCATGACCTTGAAGGATTGCGA
>CAXMSR010000469.1:0-712 GCA_964195725.1 uncultured Kiloniellaceae bacterium
CATGAGGATGTTGCCAAAAAGATAGCTCATCAAATCCTGATTATAGCCGGGCGTGCGCGAGATGAACATGATGCCCAGCGCCATCCCCACCGCCCACATGGCACCTATGAGGGTGTCCTCTTTCTCCCCCGCGCGCAGACTGACGATGGCGATTATCCCCGCCGAGACAAGTGCCGCCGCCACCGCTCCGTGGATCGGCTCCAGCCACTCGACGCCGTGGGCGCGGTTGAAATAGAGCGCTGCGCCCAGCCCCGCCAACACGCAGTGCGAGATAGCTCCGGCGATGTAGGTGATCCGTCTAGCAGCGACAAAGCTGCCGATGACGCCGCAGGAGATCGAGGCCAAAAGCCCCGCCGCCAGCGCGTATTGCAGGAAGGGGTAGCGCATAACGTCGCTCAGGAATTCTTGCACTTGTGCCCCTCGCTCGCGCAGCGGTGATCGTGGCGTATCATCCTCACATCATCGCCGTAGACGTTGTGTACCACCCCGCTCGAAAGTTCGCTGGTGGGGTGAACCTCGGCATCGCACTTTACGCAGACGACCGTCTTGACCACCCGTGAAACGAACCCCATGTCGTGGGAGACGATGATGATGGTGCGCTCGCGGTTGAGCTCTTCGAGCAGTTCGTAGAGCTTGGTCTCGGCGCGGGTGTCGAGGTTGACGGTGGGCTCGTCGAGCACCAAGAGCTCGGGCTCGCCAGCCAACGCACGGG
>CAXMSR010000470.1:0-244 GCA_964195725.1 uncultured Kiloniellaceae bacterium
ACGACATAGATAGCGGGAAGGTTGCGCTTTAGCTCCGCCAGATCAAGGCCGTAGCCCACCAGAAAGCCGTCGTCCAGCTCGATGCCGGCGTAGGTCACATCCACCTCCGCCTGGCGGCGGGCGTGTTTATTGACCAGGGCACAGATGGCGACGCTGGCCACCCCCAGCCGCTTTAGCTCGTCGATCAAAGTCGTCAGCGTCAGCCCGGTATCGACGATCTCCTCCAGCACCACGACATGACGCC
>CAXMSR010000470.1:401-712 GCA_964195725.1 uncultured Kiloniellaceae bacterium
ATCGTTACCTTGCGGCACAGGTCGGCGGCAAAGATAAACGCTCCGGTCAAAACACCCAACAGTACCGGGCGCTTGCCCTCGTAATCACGATCAATGAGCGCCGCCAGACGCCCGCAGGCCTCGTCGATCTGCTCGCTTGAAAAAAGTACTCTCACGCTATTTTCCTTCAAGGGTTTAAGGGATAGAATCTAAACAACCCGGCAAATCGGCCTCCAACACAGCGGCGGCTCCGGAAGCATTAATTATATAATAATCGGTGAAGATTTGCGGTGTGTAAGTTGAGCATTTCATTTTATTGCGTCTTGCGATAA
>CAXMSR010000471.1:0-235 GCA_964195725.1 uncultured Kiloniellaceae bacterium
AGGAACTCTTCTCGAGGTACATCCACCATGCCATGCATCGGGAAGACTCCTACGGACAATTCCCGTTCATTGGGGTCAATTGCGCCGCCCTCCCGGAGCACCTCATCGAGAGCGAACTCTTCGGTCACGAAAAGGGCTCGTTTACGGACGCCAAGGCGGACAAGAGGGGAATCTTCGAGATGGCCTACGGCGGCTCGATCCTTCTCGACGAGATCGGGGAGATGAAGCCTAACCT
>CAXMSR010000471.1:323-706 GCA_964195725.1 uncultured Kiloniellaceae bacterium
CAGAGCAAACTGCTGCGGGTGATTGAGGAGAGGAAGGTGAGACGGATCGGGGGAAGGGTGGATATCCCTATCGGCGTGACGGTATTCGCCACCACCAACAGAGACATCGAGGAAGCGGTGGATACGGGGGAATTCCGGATGGACCTGTTTTACCGCCTGAACGCCTTTTCCCTGCGGATCCCCCCGCTCCGGGAGAGGCGAAAGGATATCCCCCTCCTCGCCCGGTATTTCCTGACCCACTACTCCGGGAAATACAACAGGAAAACATTGAAGGGATTTTCTCCCGAGGCGGAAGAGCTGTTGTTGTCGTATCGGTGGCCGGGGAACATCAGGGAGCTGAGGAACATCATCGAGAGGATCGTCGTGCTGGAAAATGCGGAAAC
>CAXMSR010000472.1:0-697 GCA_964195725.1 uncultured Kiloniellaceae bacterium
GTGGTCGGTGAGGTAGTTGGCCGCAGGCCCATCCTCGGCGATGACGCCAGCCGGGGAGATGTGATCTGTAGTGACCGATTCGCCCAGCACAGCCAGCACCCGCGCGCCGTTTATCGGTTTGGGCGGGGTTAGTTCGGTCGTCAACTCAGTGAAAAACGTGGGGTTGCGGATGTAGGTAGAGTCGGCATCCCAGGCGTAGAGCTCGCCCTCAACGGTCAGAATCTCCTGCCACGCCTCGGCGCCGGTGAAGGCGTCGGCGTAGGCGGCGCTAAAGAGCTCGGAGCTGAGCGCGGTGTCAACCGCCTCTTTTACCTCTTCGTCGGTGGGCCACAGATCGGCCAGCATCACCGGAACGCCATTGGGGTCAAAGCCGAGCGGCTCGCAGGTGAGGTCGATATCCATCGATCCCGCTAAAGCGTAAGCCACCACCAGCGGCGGGCTGGCGAGGTAGTTGGCCTTCACCAGGGGGTTGATGCGCCCTTCGAAGTTGCGGTTGCCCGAGAGCACCCCGGCGACGATCAGGTCGCTTTCGGCGATCGCCTCGCCTATGGGGCCGGGCAAGGGGCCGGAGTTGCCGATACAGGTGGCGCAGCCGTAGCCCACGGTGTGAAAGCGCAGCGCCTCGAGGTAGGGCATTAGCCCCGCAGCTTCCAGATACTCGGTAACCACGCGCGAACCCGGAGCCATGCTGGTCTTT
>CAXMSR010000473.1:0-448 GCA_964195725.1 uncultured Kiloniellaceae bacterium
GACCCTTGCCGCCATGTTCGGTTCCGATCCTTCAGGCCACCGGCACTTTCGCCAGTAATTCGTCGATGACCATATCAATCGAAACTCCATCCGCCTCGGCCTGGTAAGTCAAAAGAATTCGATGCCGGAGGACTTCATGGGCGAGTTGCTGCACATCTTCAGGTGAAACGTAATCGCGTCCCTCGAGCCAGGCCAGTGCTCGCGAACAACGATCGAAGGCGAGACTCGCACGTGGGCTCGCACCGTACTCTATCCAGTCTGCAAGCTGCTGTGAATAGGGCTGCGGGTGACGACTCGCGTCTACCAGTTGGACGATGTACTGCTCTACCGGCTCGGCGATATGGAGTTGCAGAATTTGTGCCCGCGCCGCAAACAGCATCGCTTGTGACATGGGCAGATTATCATCCTGCAGCGGGATCGCCTGAGTTTGCGGCTGGGCAGTCAGTTC
>CAXMSR010000473.1:458-693 GCA_964195725.1 uncultured Kiloniellaceae bacterium
GTCGCATGATCTCGATCTCGCTGTCCACTTCAGGATAATCGATGGTGATTTTGAGCAGAAACCGATCCAGCTGCGATTCAGGTAAAGGATAGGTCCCCTCCTGCTCGATCGGGTTCTGGGTAGCCATGACAAAATAAAACCCGGGCAACGGGTAGGTATTATTACCGACCGTGATCTGACGTTCCTCCATCGCTTCCAGCAGCGCTGACTGCACCTTGGCGGGCGCCCGGTTGAT
>CAXMSR010000474.1:0-380 GCA_964195725.1 uncultured Kiloniellaceae bacterium
TGCCACTTCCGCTTCCGTTTCCCGTAGTCGGCTGACAATCCAGCGATCAGCCAGACTCAGTTCGACCGACGCATCATCCCGGGCGTCGCAGTCTTCGTTCTCGCAATTCATCAGCACGTAGCGCGCGGCGTTCCAGATCTTGTTGCAGAAATTCTTGTAGCCCTCAATGCGCCCGATATCGAACTTGATGTCACGTCCGGTCGATGCCAGGGAAAAATAGGTGAAGCGCAGGGCGTCGGTACCGTAGGAGGCGATGCCATCGGGGAATTGTTTGCGCGTTGATTTCTCAATCTTTGTGGCCAGTTGTGGCTGCATCATGCCGGCGGTGCGCTTGCTGACCAGTGTTTCCAGGTCGATGCCGTCGATCAGGTCGATGGGGT
>CAXMSR010000474.1:452-690 GCA_964195725.1 uncultured Kiloniellaceae bacterium
CCCTTCGCCATCCCTTACCAGGCCGTGTACGTAAACGGTGTGGAAGGGCACCTCCTTGCGAAAGTGCAGGGTCATCATAATCATCCTGGCGACCCAGAAAAAGATGATGTCAAAACCGGTGACCAGTACGGAACTTGGATGAAAAATGCGCAGTTCTTCGGTGTCTTCTGGCCAGCCCAACGTGGAGAAGGTCCACAGTGCGGAAGAGAACCAGGTGTCCAGTACATCCTCGTCCTGG
>CAXMSR010000475.1:0-689 GCA_964195725.1 uncultured Kiloniellaceae bacterium
ACCATCAATACGGGGGTGGGTTTTTTCGACCACATGCTCGCACAGCTTAGCGCCCACGGCCTGATCGACCTCGAAGTCGCGGCCACCGGCGACGTCCACGTAGATTTTCACCACACCGTAGAGGACGTGGGGATAGCGTTGGGCCAAGGGCTTCGCGAGGCGCTGGGCGACATGGCCGGGATAACCCGCTATGGCGAGGCCACCGTGCCGATGGACGAATCGTTGGCCCAGGCGGTCGTCGATCTCTCCGGCCGAAGCCACCTCGTCTATGACGACACCCTGGGCGGTGGCAAGGTGGGCGAGATGGACGTCGAGCTCATCCGCGAGTTCTTCGAGGCGTTTGTGCGAAACTCCAACGTGACCCTGCATGTACGGGTGCTCTCGGGCCGAAACGCCCACCACGTTATCGAGGCGATATTTAAGGCCGTGGCCCGCGCGCTGCGGATAGCTGCCGAGCCCGACCCGCGTCGCGAGGGTATACCCTCGACCAAAGGGACTCTATGAGCCACAAGATCGCCATAATAGATTACGATTCGGGCAATCTTCGCAGCGTGCAAAAAGCCTTCGAGTCGCTGGGGGCCGATGCCGTGCTTACCCGCGACCCGGGGCTCATCCACGAGGCCCAGGCGGTGGTGCTGCCGGGGCAGGGTGCGTTTCGCGACTGCGTGAAAAAGCTTGAGAGCTACAAG
>CAXMSR010000476.1:0-354 GCA_964195725.1 uncultured Kiloniellaceae bacterium
TCCATAGCCGCAAGCGGTGAATTGGCGCTTTTTCCGGTGATAGCGAAGCCATCTGGCACCGACTCGACCCGGTCGCCGTGGCTCATCCAGACTTGCATGGTCTCGGGCAGATGCCGCAGCAGGCCGCCTTCGGCGGCGATGGTAAGCTCGGACCGGCCGTATTCGCGGGCCTCGGCACGGTCGATTTGGCAGCCTAGCAGCTTGCAGGCGATCTGCATGCCGTAGCAGATGCCCAGCACCGGAACACCCAGCTCGAAGACGAGATGTGACACGCGCGGGCCGTCGTCGAAATGCACCGATTCCGGACTGCCCGACAGGATCACGCCGTTGGGATTAAACGCCTGGATGTCGTCG
>CAXMSR010000476.1:364-682 GCA_964195725.1 uncultured Kiloniellaceae bacterium
TGAATATCGGCTTGCATGGAGCTAGTTCTTGGCGCCGTAGTTTGGTGCTTCTTTGGTAATGGTCACATCGTGCACATGACTCTCGGCCATGCCAGCACCCGTGATACGAACGAATTGCGGCTTGGTACGCATTTCATCGATGCTGGCGCTGCCCGTGTATCCCATGGCAGCGCGGATGCCACCAATCAGCTGATGCACGATTGCGGAGAAGGCGCCCTTGTAGGCAACCCGACCTTCGATGCCTTCCGGCACGAGCTTTTCGAGCTCTTCGGTCGCGTCCTGGAAGTAGCGATCGGACGAACCGTGAGAACCACCCAT
>CAXMSR010000477.1:0-383 GCA_964195725.1 uncultured Kiloniellaceae bacterium
CATGTGCAGATGGAGCGCCGTCATGATGACCGCCGCAACATCGGGGGGTACAACCGCGCTGCCCGCGCCGAGGCGCTCCAGATGCATGGCGAGCCCGATGGCCGCGACATCGGCGAGGTCTATCTCACCTCTAGCCCCTTCCATATGCAGGGCAAGCGCTATCGCGGCTACTTCCTCTTGCGGCACCCCGGAGGCGCAGGGGGCGGCCTCGATGTCGGGGGCTTTAGTCTGGCTCACCTCTTTGGGCGCAGCCTTTCGGCGTTTGTGCGCTTCAAAAGAAGCCAGCAGGCGCTTGAAGATGATCATATAGATCGACAGCAGAAACAGCGCCGAGAATACGACGCTCATCCCCACTACCGTGGTCAACCCTGCAAGGCTCAAGG
>CAXMSR010000477.1:410-679 GCA_964195725.1 uncultured Kiloniellaceae bacterium
ATCCCTTTCCTATCAATTTATCCACCTGAGTCGGTTAGTTGCGTCCCCGTTTTGAGGACTTCAACATCCTTCTACAGGGGGATATTTCCATGTTTACGCGGCGGATTGGTGTCGCGCTTGTTTCGCAGTGCTTCAAGACCCTGGATGATGCGGATGCGCGTATCTTCCGGCAGGATGACTTCGTCAACAAAGCCAAGCTCGGCGGCCCGGTAGGGGTTGGCGAACTGCTCGGAGTATTCGGCGATCTTCTCAAGGCGCGCGGCCTTGGG
>CAXMSR010000478.1:0-267 GCA_964195725.1 uncultured Kiloniellaceae bacterium
CCCCTCAACAGAGCACACCCTCAAACCGTTCCGCTTCTATATCCAGAGTAGCGCAGATGGCCGATTGGTAAAGCGAGAGGTTAAGGGTGGAGGTGAAATTGCTTTTCTTGTTGCGGACTTGAGCGTTTGGAATATATGAATGTAGTCGGCAAACACAAGGGACGCCCCTTGGGCGCAGTCCGCTTTCGATCCATTTTGGCACACAGAGGAAAAACTATGAAGACAATCGGCATGATCGGCCTGGGGATTATGGGTAAACCGATGGCG
>CAXMSR010000478.1:277-661 GCA_964195725.1 uncultured Kiloniellaceae bacterium
TACGCCGCGCGAGGTGGCGGCGGCCTGCGACATCACCCTGGCGATGGTCTCCGACCCCGGAGCCGCGCTGGCGGTGGCGCTTGGCCCCGATGGCGTTGTTGACGGGCTGGGCGCAGGCAAGGGGTATGTAGACGTCTCTACCGTGGACGCTGAGACGGCGATGCTCATCGGCGAAGCGGTAGAAGAGACCGGGGCGCGCTTTTTGGAGGCTCCGGTGTCGGGGTCGAAAAAGCCCGCCGAAGACGGCACCCTCATCCACCTTTGCGGCGGCGACCGCGCGCTCTTTGACGAAGCGCTGCCCGTTCTGGACGTAACCGGCAAGCTCTCGCTCTATCTGGGTGAAACAGGCAACGGGGCAAAGATGAAGCTGGTGGTAAACATGAT
>CAXMSR010000479.1:0-660 GCA_964195725.1 uncultured Kiloniellaceae bacterium
GCCGAAGTCGAGGTAGCCTATCTTGCCGTCGTCGGTTATGAAGATGTTGGAGGGGTGAAGGTCGGCGTGAAAGAGGCCGAACTCGAAGACCTGCCGGAAAAAAAGGCGCGCCCCCAGCTCGGCAAGGCCGGAAAACCCCTCGCCAGAGCGCGACAAGGCGTGGGAGATTTTGCGGCCCGTTAAAAACCCGGTCGTCAGCACCCTGCCGGTGGTGTGGCTCCAGTGGACACGCGGGATAATTACCTGGGGTTCACCCCTAAAGGCGCGCCTGAACCGCTCGGCGACCTGGGCCTCCTGCCTGAAGTCGGTCTCCCGTAGCGAAGCCTCGCGCAGGTGGCCGACAAAGGCTGCGAGATCGAAGCGGTGGGGCAAGAGGGGCAGCCACGAGAAGAGCCGCGCGAGCTCTTCGATCGGCAGCAGCAGCTCGCGCTCCACCACTTCGCGTATCACCCGGGCAGAGAGCGGTGGAGCGCTGTCCTGGAGGCGTTCGAAGACCTCGGCCCCTTCGGCCCCCACCAGATCGGGGCGCACCGAGAGGAGCTGGCCGAACTTAATCGCGGCGGGGCCAAGGTGCTCAAGGGCGCGGCAGAGCCCCTCGGCCAGCGGTATTAGGCTGCGCCGACCGATGGCTAAAGGGGCGGCTGCGGCCAGCGCGGCCAC
>CAXMSR010000480.1:0-659 GCA_964195725.1 uncultured Kiloniellaceae bacterium
GTCGCCGTCGGCGTCGAGCTGTGTCGGGTTGGAGAAGTCGGGACAGTTGTCCTCGCCGCCGCAGACACCGTCCCCGTCGATGTCATCCAGGGGGTCGTCAGGGCAGTCGTCGCAGGCATCGCCCGCGCCGTCGCCGTCGCCAAAGAGGAGATCGAAGTCCGCCACCACGTCGCGCGGCGCACCGTCATCGACCCTTAGCAGCTCAACTTCGCCGTAGCGCGCCCCGGTATCGCGCCTCGCGCTATTACCCTCATCGCCTCGAACCAGCCAGAAAAACGCCGCGCCTTCCCCCTGAAGGGCGTCGCTGCCAAAGCCGTAAACAGGCGATACCTCGTCCACCGCTCCAAAGAGCACCGCGTCGGCGTCGCCCCCGGCGAGGTAACCAAGTGCGCCGGCCAGCGCCGAGGTGACCGACTGCGTCTGCTGGCTGACGGTTAGGTTTGGCCCGGTGATCCCCAGCCGCATTGAGATGTGGGCGGCGGCGGCGTTGTGTACCGAGTTGGAAAAATGGGTGGGCGAGGACTGGGCGTCGCCGTCTTCGATCATCGAGTCGAGAAAGGAGAAGGTCGAGCCCACAGCGCCGTGGCCGCTGGCGACCACTAGGGCGACGCGCTCGCCCAGCGGCGCGGCGAGGTCAACGCCTGCGTCCTCCAGGGCGA
>CAXMSR010000481.1:0-657 GCA_964195725.1 uncultured Kiloniellaceae bacterium
TCTTCGCCAGGGCCGGTGCCTGCCAGCCCCGAAGCCGCCACCATCGTGGCGTCGGGCAGCTGGCTAAGCACGGCCTCTACCAGCATCGCTTTTTGCGCGGCAACGTCAAAGGCCTCTACCACTATGTCGCAGCCGCCAAAGAGCTCGGTTACGTTGTCCGGGGTTATCCGCTCTACGTGGCTCGCGAGCTCTACGCAGGGGCTGGCGGCTTCCAGATTTTTGGTGAGCGCTTCGGCCTTGGTCATGCCTATCTGATCGACGAAATAGAGTTGCCTGTTTAAATTAGACGGCTCGACGACGTCGAAATCCACCAGCACCAGATGCCCCACCCCCACCCTGGCCAGCGCCATGGCGACGTGGCTGCCCAGCCCCCCCAGCCCGGCGATGCCGACGCGCGCGCGCTTGGCCGCCGCGTGTACCCCCGGCGTGTGGCGCGAGCACATCAAAGCTTCGAGCTCGTCTGCGGTGGGCTTTTCACCCCGCTTGATGAGCGCTATCTGGTCGCCGGGCGTCACCGCAGCGTCAGGGACGGCGGGGAATCCATTGCGTATCAACACGTCGGCACCGGGCTTGAAGCGTTTAGCCACCTCGGCCACCGTCGCCCCCAGCGGTAGGTCGCGCTCTATTTCGTTTACAAAAATTTTCACAGAGTTTCTC
>CAXMSR010000482.1:0-657 GCA_964195725.1 uncultured Kiloniellaceae bacterium
AATCGACGAATCGTTGCTAGAATAACGCGTCCTATGTCAGCGACAACTACAGACAACCAACTCATCGATCGCTTCGGCCGCAAGGTCAGCTACGTGCGCCTGTCGGTGACCGACCGCTGCGACCTGCGCTGCGTCTACTGCATGCCGGAGAAGATGAAGTTCGTGCCACGCACCCAGTTGCTGACGCTCGAAGAGATGGAAACCGTAGGGCGGACGTTCATCGGGCTTGGCGTCGACAAGATTCGCATTACCGGTGGCGAACCGCTGGTGCGGCAAAATATCATGCAGCTGTTTCGCAACCTCGGCGAATGCGATGGCCTGCGCGACCTGACGCTGACCACCAACGCCACCCAGTTGAAAAAGTTTGCTCGTCCGCTGAAAGAAGCCGGGGTAACCCGCATCAATATCAGCCTCGACACCTTGCGGCCCGATCGCTTTCGCGCCATGACCCGCATCGGCGACCTGAAAAAGACACTGGATGGCATCGACGCCGCCATCGCTTGCGACTTCGAGCAGATCAAGCTCAATGCCGTGGTGCTGCGCAACCACAACCACGACGAAATTCTCGACCTGGTCAACTTTTGCATCGATCGCAGCATCGACATCAGTTTCATCGAAGAAATGCCGCTCGGCCAGAATGATCATCACGATCGCGCG
>CAXMSR010000483.1:0-645 GCA_964195725.1 uncultured Kiloniellaceae bacterium
GCGCGAAACGTGCCGCTACGGAGGCGGACGAGCCACCTGAGGAACCACCGGGAGAACACTCAAGATTCCAGGGATTGTGTACGGGTCCAAAAAAACTGGTCTCATTCGACGAGCCCATCGCGAACTCGTCCATGTTGGACTTGCCCAGGACGACGGCGCCCGCATCGGCGAGCTTCTCCACCACGGTGGCGTCGTACGGCGAAATAAAATTGTCGAGCATCTTCGAACCACATGTGGTCTTTATGCCCCGTGTGCAAAAGATGTCCTTGTGGATGATCGGCAGGCCATTTAGCACACCGCCAGAGCCCGATGCGCGAGCTTCGTCAGCGCGTCCAGCCGCGGCCAGTGCGTCATCACCCGTTATCGTCACAAATGCATTGAGCTTGTCGTTGTGCGCGGCAATACGCTGCAACAGTGATTCCGTCAGCTCCACCGACGTAAAGTCACCTCGCTCCAGACCGGCTGTGAGATCGGTCAATGTTTGCAGGTGCAACTCCATTATTCGAGTACTTTGGGCACTAGATACAGGCCGTCAGTGACAGCAGTCGCGTTTTCCTGGTACCGGTCACGGTCGTTGGTCTCGGTGACCTCGTCCGGACGCAGTCTTTGCGCAGCATCCAGCGGGTGCGCCATCGGCACGACGTC
>CAXMSR010000484.1:0-280 GCA_964195725.1 uncultured Kiloniellaceae bacterium
CTGCCGCACGGCGATCGCTAGATTTGGCGGTACCTTGAAAGACATGCGAGCCCACCAACTAGGTGTCGTTGTGATGAACGAGGCGGTCGAGCGCGCCGGTATCGCAAAAAGCGACGTAGACGAGATCATCATGGGCGACTGCGGACAGGCCGCCGACGAGGCCAACACCGCCCGTACTGCGGGTCTGGTAGCAGGGTTCCCCGTCGAGGTGCCCGCCTACACCATCCAGAAACAGTGCTCTTCTTCGATGCAGGCGCTTATCAGCGCGCGCCACCAGATC
>CAXMSR010000484.1:290-641 GCA_964195725.1 uncultured Kiloniellaceae bacterium
TAGTAGGAACCGAGTCGATGTCGAGCGCTCCTTATATCCTGCCCAACGCCCGTTGGGGCGAGCGCCTTATGGACGGCAAGATGGTCGATTCGGTCTGGGAGATGCTCCACTCCGGCTCCACTTTCCTGGGCGAGCGCATGATCATGGGGCAGACCGCCGAGAAGTTGGCCCGGATACACAACATCTCGCGCGAAGAGCAGGATATAGTTGCGCTCAGAAGCCACGCAAACGCCGAGGCCGCCACCAAGAGCGGAAGGTTCAAAGACGAGATCGTCCCCGTGACGGTCAAGAGCCGCAAGGGCGATAAAGTCTTCGACGCCGACGAGCACACCCGCTTTGGCATGAAGATGG
>CAXMSR010000485.1:0-630 GCA_964195725.1 uncultured Kiloniellaceae bacterium
CGCCAGCTCTTCCAGCGAATCCTGGCGCATATCGACCCGAGGCTGATACTGGCCGCGCTGCAAGTGCTCAACGGGGAGATTCTTGAGCCCGCCGTCGCTTGGCGCTGCCGAGTCGGGCCTCGAAACGGAAACCATGGGCTTGGTTAGTAATGCGTCGAGGCCGCGGCCCAGTCTTTTCTTTGGTGACATTCTCGTATCCTAAACTGCTTCTGCCACGCGGTCGTCTTCGCGCCGCAATACCTCGCCAGCAAGCGCCAGGTATGCAATTGCACCCCGCGAGGACCGGTCGTGTAGTAATGCTGGGAGACCGAAACTCGGTGCCTCGGCCAATCGAATATTTCGTTGCACGACCGTTCGAAACACTTTTCGATCAAAGTGCTGAATGAGCTGCATGGACACTTCATTTGAGAGGTTTACGCGCGGGTCAAACATGGTGCGCAGAATGCCGTACATCTCAAGATCCGGATTGACAGAATCGCGAACCTGCTCGATGGTTCGTAGTAAGGAGCTGAGCCCCTCAAGCGCGTAATACTCGCACTGCATTGGAATCAACACGCCGTCCGCCGCCGTCAGGGCATTCACCGTCAACATGTTTATCGAAGGAGGGCAGTCGATCAGGATAAAGTCGTA
>CAXMSR010000486.1:0-628 GCA_964195725.1 uncultured Kiloniellaceae bacterium
GTACTGGCTTCCCTGGCCCTTTCGCAGCTCCACAGCCCCTACTGGCTCTTTTTCACCGCTTTCGTAGGGTTAAATCTTCTACAGTCCGCGTTTACAAAATGGTGCCCGATGATGAATATCTTGCGCATGGTCGGCTTGAAAGACCCCGACTGCGAAGCTCGAAAAAGCCAGTAAACGACCGGCAACACAGGACAACTGCCGTCAAATGAGTTTAGTGACATGCGCTCTAACAAGCGCATGTCACTAAACGCTCCCAAGGGCCGCGACCCCACCGCTATTTGCAAATGGCGACCCACCTGCCCCGTGCATATGCTGGAAAAAGAGCACCGCCGCAACGAAAGATAATGGGTTGCCGCCAGGTACAAGCAGCCCAATTTCTTGCCCCGAACCACGATCCGTGATAAATTTCTTCTTTTATACGGAGTAGTTGAAAGGGCTGTATGCAACCAAATCTACAGAGATTTTTTCCGCTGGTGACCGTGATCTTCATCGCGGCCCTGGCGTTTATGTGCGCACAGCTGGTTTCACGGGTTGTGGCGCGCACTCTGTGGAGCCCCGACATCGCGGTTATTTCAGCAAAAACCCAGCGCGTCGCCAGGACACGCGCCGAGCCGCTCTCAGCCTACCG
>CAXMSR010000487.1:0-628 GCA_964195725.1 uncultured Kiloniellaceae bacterium
GCGACGGCTGCCGTCCTGGGGGGCAACGCCGCCGCTCTTCTGGGCCTTGTTGGCACAGAGCCGGGGGGCAAATAGCGCTCCGTGGAGACTTCACCCAAACCCGTCGCACTCCTGATAGATTTTGACGGCACGGCGGCGCTCGACAACGTCGGCATGGCGCTCATAAACGCCTTCGCCAAGGACGACTCGTGGCGCGTCATCGACGATGATTACCTTAACGGGCGCATCGGGTCGCGAAGGGCCTTCCAGCTTTTAGAGGGGCTTATGAACCAGCCCCCCCAAAGCTGGCGAAACCACGCGCTGGCCCACCACCACCTCGACCCCTCCCTTGGGGAGCTGATCCAGAGGGCCAAAGACGCGGGCTGGCTGACCGAGGTATTGAGCGACGGGTTCGACACCTACATCCATGCGCTTCTTGAGCGCGAGGGGATCGACGTCGCCGTAAAGGCCACGGTGGTCACAGGCGAGGAGGCGGGCGCAAAGTTCTCCTCCCCCCACATGGACCCCGAGTGCGGGATGTGCGGCACCTGCAAACACTGGCGCGTAAAATCGCTCCAGAAGAAGGGGTACCACGTAATATTCATAGGCGACGGCTTATCCGACCGGTGCGCGGCGCAGCACGCCGACC
>CAXMSR010000488.1:0-242 GCA_964195725.1 uncultured Kiloniellaceae bacterium
TCACGCCCGCCCCATCGATACCGTCGAGTGTCTCGACCTGCTCCAGGAAGCACGCGACCGCGGGCTGGTGCAGTTTGGCGAAAACGTGCAGCGGCGGGTGAACTTCATCTGCAACTGCTGCGGCTGCTGCTGCGAGGCGATGATCGCCTCACGCAGATTTGCGCTCCTGCACCCCGTGCACACCACCAGCTTCATCCCCGCAGTAGAGGAGCGAAGCTGCACCAGCTGCGCCAGATGCGTAA
>CAXMSR010000488.1:322-624 GCA_964195725.1 uncultured Kiloniellaceae bacterium
CTGCTGTCGGCCAACGACCCGGCCAAGCCAAAACGCAAGACGGCGAGGCTGGATGACGAGTTGTGTCTCGGTTGTGGGGTGTGCGTGCCGGCCTGCCCCGAGGGCGGAATCAGGCTGACACCGCGCGACGAGCGTGTTATCACGCCGGTCACCTCGGTCCACCGCACGGTGAGGATGGCGGTCGAGCGGGGCACGTTGCAGTATTTGGTTTTCGACAACCAGGCGCTGGCCAGCCATCGCGCCATGGCCGCGGTGCTCGGCGCGATCCTCAAGCTGCCTCCTGTTCACCGGGCGATGGCCGG
>CAXMSR010000489.1:0-334 GCA_964195725.1 uncultured Kiloniellaceae bacterium
CTACGTGCTCGACATGTTCCCCTACCCCTCGGGCTCCGGGCTGCACGTCGGCCACCCGGTGGGCTATATCGGCAGCGACATCGTCGCCCGGCGCAAACGGATGGACGGTCACAACGTGCTGCACCCGATGGGCTGGGACGCCTTCGGCCTGCCCGCGGAGCAGTACGCGATCGAGACCGGAACCCATCCGCGTGATACGACCCAGCGAAACATCGACAACTTCCGACGCCAATTCCAGGCACTCGGCACCGACTACGACTGGTCGCGAGAGATCGACACGACCGATCCGGGCTACGTGCGCTGGACCCAGTGGATCTTCCGAAAGCTCTACGAG
>CAXMSR010000489.1:348-623 GCA_964195725.1 uncultured Kiloniellaceae bacterium
ACCTCGCCTACCTCGCCGAAGTGCCGGTGAACTGGTGCTCGGCGCTCGGCACCGTGCTCGCGAACGAGGAAGTGATCGACGGCAAGAGTGAACGTGGCGGCCACCCGGTAACCCGCGTACCGATGCGCCAGTGGATGCTGAGGATCACCCGCTACGCAGATCGGCTGATCGACGACCTCGACGGTGTCGACTGGCCCGAAGCCATCAAGAAGATGCAGCGCGACTGGATCGGGCGATCGTCGGGAGCGCGCATTGCGTTCGCCCTGCCCGACCAC
>CAXMSR010000490.1:0-230 GCA_964195725.1 uncultured Kiloniellaceae bacterium
CATTGCAAAATGCTGCTTCGGTTGCTGGCCTGTTGATCACTACAGAAGCGATGATTGCCGATGCGCCTGTCGAGAAGTCAGCTATGCCACCAATGGGTGATATGGGTGGCGGTATGGGCGGCATGGGTGGTATGGGCGGCATGATGTAAGTCGTTCAGAAACCTGAACTGTTGTACCAGAAAGCCCCGCTTTGTGCGGGGCTTTTTTATGTGCGTTAGTCCGGGGAACCT
>CAXMSR010000490.1:322-614 GCA_964195725.1 uncultured Kiloniellaceae bacterium
CCGGCCCGATTAAAAGCTTTAGTTCTGGTTGATGGGTTATGAGCGACGGGTGAGGGTAAAGTGGCAGCCAGCTGAATCGACTGATTGATGGATAAATTTGCGGCCGAAATTCCCCAGTAGTGCCTGGCCGCTGCCTCGACGCCGTAAATGCCGCGACCGAACTCAGCCACATTGAGATATCGCTCGAGAATCCTCTTCTTCGAGAGATTTCTCTCCATGCCGATGGTTAGTAACAATTCGTGCCATTTTCGCAACGGGTTTCGGGAGGCACGGAGGAAAATATTTTTAACTG
>CAXMSR010000491.1:0-611 GCA_964195725.1 uncultured Kiloniellaceae bacterium
ACGGTGCGCCCCGCAACCATTGTGCGCATTACACGCCCCCGAAGCTCCATTGCTTTGAAGGGGCAGTTCTTGGATTTGGATTGAAATTTATCGGGTTCCACTCTCCACTTTGCGTTCAGGTCCACCAACACCAGATCAGCGGCGTTGCCGGGGGAGAGCCGTCCGCCCAGAAGCCCCAGGGCGCGGGCGGGGCCGCAGGTTAGCGCCGCTACTACCCTGGAAAGCGGCAACCCGTGGTCAAAGTGCAGCGCGAGGGCGAGCGCGAGGCTCGTCTCCAGGCCGATGACGCCGTTGGGGGCGGCCTCGAACTCCGTCTCCTTCTCGTCTGGCGCGTGGGGCGCATGATCGGTGGCGATGGCGTCGAGCGTTGCGTCGCCGAGCCCCTCGATTATCGCGTCGCGATCGGTCGCGCTGCGCAGCGGCGGGTTCATCTTGAAGTCCGCGTCAAAGGAGCGCACCGCCTCGTCGGTGAGGGTGAAGTAGTGCGGCCCGCTCTCGCCGGTGACGTTTATCCCGTCGGCCTTTGCGCGCCGTAGAAACTCGACCGAGCCCTTGGTGGACAGGTGCGCCAGGTGAAGCTTCGCGCCGGTCAGCCGGGCCAAAAGGATGTC
>CAXMSR010000492.1:0-610 GCA_964195725.1 uncultured Kiloniellaceae bacterium
AAGCGGGTCGATGGCACAGACCTGACACAACGCCATCTGAAGGATGGATTGAAATTGATCGTAAACAACTAAAGTAAATGGTGGCCAGGGCTGGAATCGAACCAGCGACACGGGGATTTTCAGTCCCCTGCTCTACCGACTGAGCTACCTGGCCGTATCTTGAGAAAACGGCGAGCGGTGTATTAAAGCGATTGACCCGCAGTGAGTCAAGGCGTTGGCATTATAAAAGTACTATACGGGTATAAAAATCAGGATTTTGCGGATTCCCCGTACTGCTGAAGGTAATAATTCCGGTATTCGCCGCTGCGTACCCGGTCACACCAGTCGCGATGCGCCAGATACCACTGGATTGTATTTTCGATACCGGACTGGAAATCATGCTGCGGGGACCAGTCCAGCTCGGACTGCATGCGACCGGCGTCAATGGCATAGCGCCGGTCGTGTCCGGGGCGGTCGGTGACATAGGTAATCTGTGATTTGTAAGAACCTGCACCGGGCTGCAATTCATCAAGGCGCTCGCAGATCAGGTGGACGATGTCGATGTTGTACCATTCATTGATGCCCCCGATGTTGTATACCTCACCGGAGGTACCACCCTGCAACACGGCTT
>CAXMSR010000493.1:0-254 GCA_964195725.1 uncultured Kiloniellaceae bacterium
TTGGCGGCTCCGCCCAGATGGAATGTCTCGCGTTTTATCTCGACCACTGGCACGGGGGCCTCGGGAGAGATACGCTCCACGTCGCCATAGAGGAACTGGTCGAGCATGACGTCGCCGACGACGACTATCTTTTTGTCTTTTGCGTTTTTGGCCAGCAGCGCAAGGGCCGTTTGGGCTTTTTCAGTATAGTGGGGCATCCGGTTTCCAGCTGCCTGATGTTAACGAACGATCTTTTCCAGCAGCGCCTCGAAGCG
>CAXMSR010000493.1:318-610 GCA_964195725.1 uncultured Kiloniellaceae bacterium
CTCTACGATGTCGGGCAAAACCCCTATGCGCGTGGCCACGAGCGGCACCCCGCACGCCATCCATTCAAGCCCCACCCGGCAGTTGGCCTCGCTGCCCACCGACGTGATAACAGCGAGGTCGAAATTTCTCAGCACTGCGGGAAGATCGTCGCGGTGGCCTAGCAGCCGGACGTTCTCTTTCAACAGAACGGAGGAGTCGATCTTGCGCCTGAGTTCTTCGTCGAGCTCTTCCGAGTTTTTAACCAGCAGCACAAAGGAGGCTTTGACGCCCTCTTCCAGCACCAGCCGGGCG
>CAXMSR010000494.1:0-607 GCA_964195725.1 uncultured Kiloniellaceae bacterium
TCTACGCCACGGGGATGCGCGTGGGCGAGCTGGCCGCGCTCAGTATTCTGGACGTGGATTTAAAGAGCGGCACGATGCGGGTAAAGGGCAAGGGGCGCGTCGAGCGCGAGGTGGTGCTTACGGGCCACGCGGTGCGCGCTATCGCCCGCTACTACGCCGAGCGCAAGGCGGCGGTGTTGCCGTTGGACTATGAGGGAGCGGTCTTTCTCAACGCGCGCGGGGGGCGCTTGACCGACAGGTCGATGAGACGAATCCTCGACGCCTGGATCATAAACGCCTCGATGGCGCGAAAGATCAGCCCGCACACGCTGCGCCACACCTTCGCCACCCACATGCTGGCGGGGGGCGCCGATCTTCGGGCGATACAGGAGCTCTTAGGCCACAAGAGCCTCTCCACCACCCAGAAGTACACCCATCTGGGGCTTGAGCGGTTGATGGAAGTCTACGACAAGACCCACCCCAGAGCCTGAAGGGGTTTTTGGCAGTTTTTATTTGGCTTTTAAAAAATCAGCCTTAGATTGACCTCTCAGGTGATTGAAGATTTTGAAGTCAGTTTTTGAACGTGCTTTTCCGCTTCTCAAAGAGAAGCGCTCGGCACAGGGTTTTT
>CAXMSR010000495.1:0-258 GCA_964195725.1 uncultured Kiloniellaceae bacterium
TAAAGGCCAAGTGAGTCTTTTTCAGCCTGCAGTTGCTGCAACTCCGGCCAGGCCTCCACTGCAGATATTTCCATCTCATCACTGCCGGTGCTGGTGGGTTGGACTGTGCCGAACATGTCTGCCTGACCAGCTTCCTGGTCGCGTTGGGTCTGTTCAGCGGCGTGCGTGCAGCGGGGCAGGTCGTGTAGAAGACGGGCCCGGTTGTGGTCGGGATCAAGCGAATCCATCGCACCTGAACGTACCAGTGTTTCCATCGCG
>CAXMSR010000495.1:302-606 GCA_964195725.1 uncultured Kiloniellaceae bacterium
TGGTATCCATGTCCGCTGACAGCACTGCAGCCATGAACGCAGCCGGGTAGTGGGCTTTTAACCAGGCTGTCTGGTAGGCAATCAGGGCATAGGCGGCAGAGTGGGATTTGTTGAAGCCGTAACCGGCAAAGGTTTCCATCTGGTCAAAAATATAGTTGGCAAGCTCGTCACTGACGCCGCGATGTGAAGCACCATCAACAAAGACAAGTCTTTGTTTGGCCATCTCCGAGGCCTTTTTCTTGCCCATGGCGCGGCGCAGGATATCAGCATCACCCAGCGTGTATCCGGCCAGCACCTGGGCGAT
>CAXMSR010000496.1:0-606 GCA_964195725.1 uncultured Kiloniellaceae bacterium
GCGGTTTACGTTCAAATGCATCCGGGCGTCCATCTCGTCCAGGAAAAAGTCGAGCTGCCAGCAAGCGAGCCTTATCCTGCGCCGGTAACGAAGGCTCTCTACCCTCACCTCGACCATTGCTTCTTCAACGTCCGCTCCAGACCCATGGCCCTGCTCCAGCCAGGCAGCGGTTTTCGGAAGCATTATTTCATGCTTTAGCGCCACCAGCAGGCGGTACAGTTTGTAGGTACCGCGCTCGGGGCCCGACGAGAAGCGCTCGGGCTCTTTGTTGCGCGAAGTATACCCCCTGAAAAGCTCGCGCAGAAGGGAAATCGCGGCGGTTTTCTTTCTCATCTCGTCCATCGCCCAATCCTACCCCACCAGCCGCGCGGGGAACAATTCAAATGCGCCCGTTATGAGCTTTTGTATAGTCAATTGTTCCACGATCTACTATCCTAGCCCTCCGACATCCACGACAGCCCCGACGCCAGGCACGGGCGACATATATCACAGGAAAACCGCTATGTCAGACGCATCGCAGATAAGAAGTGTTGACGAGATAAACGCCAAGATCAGAAGCGGCGACTGCGTAGTAGTGACCGCCGAAGAGATGATCGGCATCGTCGC
>CAXMSR010000497.1:0-301 GCA_964195725.1 uncultured Kiloniellaceae bacterium
TCCTGGCGATTCCAGAACTGGATTTGCTAGTCGGAACAATCGGAATTAACTACAACGAAGCCCTGATTGAGGAGCAGAAGCAAATTTTTCACATGCTGTACTCTTTCATCCTGCCTACGGCCGTTTCCGGCTAAACTGGGACCCCGATTTCCGTTTCCAGGTCGCGCACCAGCCACACCGGTTTTCGCACGACCGGCTGCTTCACTCCCGGAAGCGGGCGTTCGCTTTCGCTGGCCGACCGACAGCTGTGGGAAAAACTGACTGCACTTACCGCATAGTATTGGTAAATTATACTAATGGG
>CAXMSR010000497.1:326-603 GCA_964195725.1 uncultured Kiloniellaceae bacterium
TATCTAAAGAAACTTGACTGAAGAAAAGATATTCTAACTCGGGAGAAATGTTATGGGTTTATGTGTTGTCCGATGGAGGCTGTATTCGATCTTAGCATTCACAATAGTTATATTAGGCTGTGGCAGTGGCTGTGGCAGTGGCAGTGGCAGTGGCAGTGGCAGTGGCAGTGGCGGTGACGAAGATAGTCCTGAAGTAATCTACACCGCTACAGAGTATGTATTTATCCAGGTGACAGAGCAAAACGGCAAAGATAATCCTATTGGCGATGGGGTTGAT
>CAXMSR010000498.1:0-600 GCA_964195725.1 uncultured Kiloniellaceae bacterium
ACCTATGCTCCCACCGACACCCTTGAGTGTATGGGCTGCCCGCACTGCGGCGTCATTATCGCCAGCTTCCCGAGTAGAGCGGATTTCCTTAATCGCATTGGCCTGGTTGTCGGTGAACTTTTGCAACAGCTTACGATAGGCCTTTATGCTGCCGCCAATGCGGTCCAGCCCCGCTTGTGTATCCATGCCGGGAATCCTGGGGGGCACGGCATGTTCAGCACGGCGATCATCGTCCACAAGCTGGTCGGGCAGCGACCGCTCGCCGTGGGGAATCCAGGTTAGCAGGGCCGAGTATAGCGCGCCGGGATCGATCGGCTTGGTTAAGTGGGCATTCATACCCGCGCCCAGTGATTGTTCCTGGTCTTCCACGGTTGCGTTTGCCGTCATTGCCAGAACCGGTAAATCCTTGAAGCGAGCATCAGCACGAATCCTGGCGGTGGCCGTGTAGCCGTCCATCACCGGCATCTGGATATCCATCAGCACACAGTCGTACTCATTGGTCTCCAGCAATTGGAGGCACTCCTCCCCGTGGTTTGCCACATCGACCCGGAACCTGGCCTGCTCCAACAGTTCCGTGGCTACCTGCTGGTTGATTTCATT
>CAXMSR010000499.1:0-259 GCA_964195725.1 uncultured Kiloniellaceae bacterium
ATTTTGAAACAAGAAGCTGAAAATCAAAGTATAACTCCAGGAGCCGACCTGTCGTTGCCAACTACGGTGCCGATAGATGATGGTAGTGTTGAATAAAATTGCCGAAGTGGTGGAACTGGTAGACACGCTATCTTGAGGGGGTAGTCTCCTATGGAGGTGCGGGTTCGAGTCCCGCCTTCGGCACAAAATATGAACAAATGAGAGGTTGATAAATGAAGACAACAAAATTGTTAGTAATGATAATATTACTTGTGGGTGT
>CAXMSR010000499.1:269-599 GCA_964195725.1 uncultured Kiloniellaceae bacterium
GCACCTGCGATGGTTCAATTAGCTAAAGTCAGTGTTAGAAATGGCGATATGAATCAAACCAAAGATTATCTACGCCAAGCGATTGAAGTTGATCCTGAAAATGAAGAATATCGAAGTGAGTACGATCAATTAAATGAAATTAATAAATTCATGTCTCAAGGTGCCCGCGAACTTGATGCTGGAGAATTCGAAAATGCATTTACATCATATTCTCAAGTTTATGAAAAATATCCCTATATGACAGAAGCAATTTATAGTTTGGGTGTTGTTAAAATGCGGGAAAATAATTTTGATGGGGCAATTGAATATTTTAATAAAGCTATAGCTGTA
>CAXMSR010000500.1:0-231 GCA_964195725.1 uncultured Kiloniellaceae bacterium
AGCCCCAGCCGAAACCAGGGCGCGGGCGTTGGAAAGACCGTCTCCGCCGCCTGTAAAAAAGCCGCCAGCGCCATAAACAGCGCGACATGGGCACGCTTGGGTTTCAAATTCAAGTTCTCGGCTACACGCATCGCTCACCTAACGTTTATTTACATAAGGACGGATTTGATTCTACACGTCTGGCGCGAGGGCTAACAACAATACGGCAACAACCTTTTGCAAATACGACCG
>CAXMSR010000500.1:302-598 GCA_964195725.1 uncultured Kiloniellaceae bacterium
TTTATTCTCTCTTAGAATACAAACTAGAAAAAATGTGAATATTAAAGAGTCGTCGAGGATTGCACAGGCTTCTTTTATGATTCGAGTTCGATAAAAGTGCTTGCAATAAACCTATTTTCAACATTGGCTCCCCAGATTTCTTGAAAAAAGAATAATGTTCTAATCTAATCCTTTCGCAATCTTTATTAAGGGCAACAATTGACATTGTATTAGTATTTTTTTGTGGTGCAAATATACGAACATTTGTTGCGACAATATGCGTATCGCTAATTTCTCTACATTCAAACAATACAGCA
>CAXMSR010000501.1:0-235 GCA_964195725.1 uncultured Kiloniellaceae bacterium
CGGTTGCCGGAGAAATTGAAGCGTTCAACACGTTTTCCCTGAGGACTGATCATCGCCAGGTAGATGGTGCCGACTGGTTTGTCCGCTGTGCCGCCATCGGGCCCGGCTATGCCGGTGACCGCCAGGCTGATGTCGGTTCCGGCCGCAGACCGGACGCCATTGGCCATGGCTTCAGCACACTCTGGGCTGACCGCACCATGACGATCAAGGACCTCCTGGTCAACTTTAAGACAGT
>CAXMSR010000501.1:351-588 GCA_964195725.1 uncultured Kiloniellaceae bacterium
TCCTGTGCATGATTCGGCCAGAGAAATTGTCAGGCCGGCCGTGGAGAGCAGGCGTACTGTACTTCCGGCCAGAGTGTCGTTGTCGATGCCGAAAACGTAATTGCCCAAAGCTTTGCGTACCGCCAGCTCTGCCCGGTCTGCCAGCCTCTGGGCGTCTTCGCCTCTGGCGCGCAATTTGACTTGAACCACAGGGAACTCGACATTGAAAGCCAGCTCCACTCCTTCGGGCAGGCCGTT
>CAXMSR010000502.1:0-254 GCA_964195725.1 uncultured Kiloniellaceae bacterium
GCCACTGCCGCCGCCGAGCCGCCCGACGAGCCGCCGGGGGTGATCGGCGCGGTGTCACCTGTTCTCCGCCACGGCGATATGCACGGCCCATAAGTCGAGCTCTCGTTCGAGCTGCCCATGGCGAACTCGTCCATGTTGAGCTTGCCCAGCATCACCGCGCCCGCGTCCCACAACCGGGCGGTTACCGTGCTTTCATAGGGCGGTGTGAAGCCGTCGAGGATATGCGAGCCGGCCTGGCTGCGCACGCCGGCCGT
>CAXMSR010000502.1:264-584 GCA_964195725.1 uncultured Kiloniellaceae bacterium
GCATCGTCGCCACTGGCGCGGAGCTGGTCGGCCGCCTCGGCCATAGCCAGCGCCTTGTCGGCAGTGACGGTGACGAAGGCGTTCAGCGCCCCCGCCTCGGCGATGGCGCCGAGGCAGTCCTCGGTGATCTGGCGCGAGGTGGTTTCACCGGCGCGCAGCATTTCGCGGGCGTCGGCGATGGTCAGGGTCGAGAGATTGCTCATGCGCGTTACTCCACCACCTTGGGCACGGTGAAAAAGCCCTCGCGGGCGTCCGGCGCGTTGGCGAGGATATCGGCCTGGCGGTCGCCGTCGGTCACCACATCGGTGCGGCGCTTCAGC
>CAXMSR010000503.1:0-242 GCA_964195725.1 uncultured Kiloniellaceae bacterium
CTGCGGATTGTCGAAAAATTCATGCGGTTCGTTTTCTTCGATGATTTCACCGCCGTCCATGAAAATAACGCGGTTGGCAACCGTCTTGGCAAAACCCATCTCGTGGGTCACGCAGAGCATGGTCATGCCTTCCTGGGCAAGTTCGATCATGACGTCGAGCACTTCCTTGATCATTTCCGGATCGAGTGCCGAAGTCGGCTCATCGAACAGCATGATCCTGGGGTTCATACACAGCGAGCGGG
>CAXMSR010000503.1:354-583 GCA_964195725.1 uncultured Kiloniellaceae bacterium
AACTTGTCAGCTTGCTCGGGAATTTTTACGCGTTCCAGAAATTTCATCGCGGTCGCTTCTGCTTCCTTGCGCGGAACCTGCTTGACCCAGATCGGTGCCAGCGCACAATTTTCCAGGACGGTCAGGTGCGGGAACAGGTTGAAGTGCTGAAAACACATGCCAACCTCACGGCGAACCGCGTCAATATTTTTCAAATCGTTAGTCAATTCGACGTTATCGACGATGACAT
>CAXMSR010000504.1:0-575 GCA_964195725.1 uncultured Kiloniellaceae bacterium
CGACAGCCCGCGCCACCGACAGCCCAAACCACCGACAGCCCAAACCACCGATAGCCCCGCCACTGATAGCCCCACCACCACTGATAGTCTCGCCACCCTTGGCAGCTTTTACCAGCACGCACACGCCAGCAAAGCGCAGCTGCTGGACACACGTGCCCGGCTCGGCCCAGCTCACTCCACGCCAGGTAGCCCTCAGCCCCCATACGATGGATGCTCTTCTCGCCACTTTTTTTGGTTTTTTCAGGCGAGACATTTGCCCCTGCAAGAGGTGTCCCCTAAACTGTTTGCTCTGCAAAACCGCTGGAAGAGTGGCACATTAATATCCTTCTGGCATACTCATCATAGGGGCTACGCGCAATGTCGGATTCAAAACAGTGGCTTCGACTATGTTTTTTTGTTAATTTCGTCAGATACTTACAGTGTTGGCGCACACAAGCGCAGCTGAATCTGTGCGCCCTATGATAGAAAGTCTCTCTGAAAATGTTTGTGACCCAGTCTTTACAGATGAAAATGGAAAACGTGTCCATCTTTAAAATTAAAATCACAGTAAAGGCTCTAGCTGTTTTACTACTGAT
>CAXMSR010000505.1:0-570 GCA_964195725.1 uncultured Kiloniellaceae bacterium
CCAAGACGTGAGTGCGACGCGGGGGCGCCTGAGTTGGGGCAGGAGCTTCCCCGCTATCAATCGAAAACGCTTACTCCAACGCTTTCCCGCATTGCTCACACTTGAGCGTCTGGCTGTCTCCGGTCATGTGGTCGCCAAAGCCGGCCGCCAAGATCCCTGCCGGAAGAGCGAAGAGCCCCACACCGAGATGACCGAGGCGAGCAGTCTGCCAATCTCGGTTTTGGGTACGACGTCGCCGTAGCCAACCGTGGTTAGTGTGCAGACCGCCAACCACATGGCGGCGGGGATGCTAGAAAACTCGCGATCAGACACGCGCGGTACTCGATGCTCGACCGAAGATCATTCCGGTCCCCGATTCAGAACCGAAGGAATTGACGGCAGACATAGACGAGCTAAGTGCCTGACATCACGCACCAAGCGAGGGTGGCGGAATTGGCAGACGCGCTGGATTTAGGTTCCAGTGTCCTTAGGGCGTGCAGGTTCGAGTCCTGTCCCTCGCACCACGGCGGAATGGTTGGCCTTTTTGATCTCCATGCATGACGGCGCGCTCGCTCATTCCGGCTCCCGTGT
>CAXMSR010000506.1:0-567 GCA_964195725.1 uncultured Kiloniellaceae bacterium
GGGGAAAGAGAAATTTGAGCGCACAAAGCCTCATGTAAACGTTGGTACGATCGGGCACGTTGACCACGGCAAGACGACCCTTACCGCTGCGATCACTCGCGTATTGTCGGTCAAGGGCAACGCCGAGTACACCGCCTTTGAAGACATCGACAAGGCCCCCGAAGAGCGCGAGCGCGGCATCACCATCGCCACCGCCCACGTCGAATACGAGACCGACAACCGGCACTACGCCCACGTCGATTGTCCCGGCCACGCCGATTACATTAAGAACATGATTGGGAGCACGTACTGCTCGCCCGTCAGGTCAACGTGCCCTACCTCGTCGTCTTCATGAACAAATGCGACCTGGTAGACGACGAAGAGCTCATCGAGCTGGTCGAGATGGAAATCATCGAACTGCTCAATAAATACGACTTTCCCGGCGACGACACCCCGATCATCAAGGGTTCCGCTCTGAAAGCACTTGAAAACGGCGAAGACCCCGATCACCCCGACTGCGCCTGCATCCACGAGCTCATGGACGCCATCGACACCTACATACCCCAGCCCGAGCGCGACACCGACAAG
>CAXMSR010000507.1:0-566 GCA_964195725.1 uncultured Kiloniellaceae bacterium
CAGTAATAGATTCCCTGGCACTCGCACCATTTGATTTCCAACAAGTTTGCAAAAGCCGCAAAAAATACTTTCTCTCCCCTTTGGACTCCTTAAAAAGGAAAAGGGATCAAGTCTCTCCTTGGCTACATAACGTTTTGAGTGTGGCGTAATTCTTTTGTCACCGAAAAACCATGTTTAAACCGGGTACCGGCCCTGATCTTTGACTCTCCACTCTACAGGTTAATGCCCGGAAGGGCGTCCATCAATCCATTTTCCACCGGCGTCAGCGCCGGGGTTACATGGGGATGGAGTGGCATGCAAAAAATGGATGAGAGTTATTCAGGGACCGGCCTCTTTAAAAAGCGGAGGCACCAGTGTTGCGGAGCGAAACGATTGCTGGTTTAGCATGAAATGGTGCCGGGGGACGGAATCGAACCGCCGACACGGGGATTTTCAGTCCCCTGCTCTACCGACTGAGCTACCCCGGCTTTTTGTTTCTGGCTGATATTCGGATTGATGCAAGCGAAGTTAGCGAAATTATCACAAAGGCCCTACCCTGTCAATCGGATTCCCCCAAACCTCATTTC
>CAXMSR010000508.1:0-254 GCA_964195725.1 uncultured Kiloniellaceae bacterium
GTGGAAAACGGCAGCGCTGTAAAACTTGCTTGCGAACCCGGAGCGTCTCGTACACTATCTGCCCATGTCGAATCTCAAGACCAACTCGGGCGAACACGTCGAGCGGCGCAGGATTGTCGGTCAACTGAGCGCCGCCGTCATCACGCGCACGGCCCTTAACACTGCGCGGCGGTTCCCCTATACCTACGCCCCGGTGCTGGCGCGGGGCCTTGGGGTGCAGCTGAGCGCGGTGACGTCGCTCATCGCGCTCTCCC
>CAXMSR010000508.1:298-565 GCA_964195725.1 uncultured Kiloniellaceae bacterium
TTTGGGCCGCTGGGCGACCGGTACGGCTATCGCGTGATGATGCTGACGGGGATGGCGCTCTTGACCGGGATGGCGCTGGTGGGTTTCTTTCCTTTTTACGGCTTTGTGCTCCTGGCCGTTGTGCTGGCGAGCCTGGGCAAAAACATCTTCGACCCCGCGCTGCAAGCCTTTGTGGGGCAGCGCGTCTCCTATAAAAACAGGGGCCTGGCGATGGGGGCCATTGAGCTGGCCTGGGCAGGGGCCACCCTCGTGGGCATCCCGCTGGTA
>CAXMSR010000509.1:0-563 GCA_964195725.1 uncultured Kiloniellaceae bacterium
GTAGAGATCCAGATCATGTTTCTTAAAAGCGCGAGTTTTCTTATTATATCGGCGTAGTGGCGCGCGTGGGCCACCGAGGGGACTTCGTTGGTCAGCGTCGAGATATAGGCCGCGCCCCCCGCCTTGTCGAGCATGTCGCGCCCCTTTAGCGCATCGACGATGGTGATGATGTCGATCGGCGCGCCCTTGGCGTCCAGCGCGGTCATCGTCTGAAAGATCTCCTGATGGCCGGTGCGGTAGAAATCGGTGTCCAACAACAGCTCGGTGGCGTGAACCATCACCTCGTTGTTTAGCAGTATTGCGCCCAGCACCGCCCGTTCGGCTTCTATGCTGTTGGGTGGTACCCGCTCAAGCGTGGGGACGATGGACAGGTCCATTGGCGCCTCTAATGTAAAGGAGTAGAAGTGACAACGGGCCGCCGAAGCGGCCCGCTGGATTATTCTAGCAGGGTAGAGCGCAAATTCGTAGTGCGATTTGCGTCCGTCATATTTCTTCCGGCAGAAGCTGGAAGGGTGGGGCTAAAGAGCGCCTAGTCTTCGCCGGTCGCTTCTTTTTCCACTATC
>CAXMSR010000510.1:0-562 GCA_964195725.1 uncultured Kiloniellaceae bacterium
AGCATCTGATATGACAAACAGCTCATAAATAACTGCACGACCGCTGTATCCGGTATCACCACAATGCTCGCAACCGACCGCTTTACACTCCTTATCACTCTGATCGATTGTCAGCTTGCATCGGCTACATAATTTCCTCACCAGGCGTTGTGCAAACACCGCATTAATCGTCGATGTCACCAGATAATCTTCCACCCCCATATCCAGTAAGCGTGTAATGCCGGTAACGGCGTCGATAGTATGCAGGGTTGATAGTACCAAATGTCCTGTGAGAGCCTCCTGTATGGCGATACGTGCAGTCTCAGTATCACGCATTTCACCAATCATGATAACGTCTGGGTCCTGGCGTAGGATGGTTTTCAGGATGCTGGAAAATGTCAGACCTATTTTAGTGTGTACAGCAATTTGATTGACGCCGTCAAACTGATACTCGATCGGGTCTTCGACGGTGATAATTTTCTTTTCTACCGAATTAATCTGGCTTAATCCGGTATATAAAGTGGTTGTTTTGCCGCAACCGGTGGGACCCGTGACGAGGAAGATACCAGTAGGTCTGGATATT
>CAXMSR010000511.1:0-561 GCA_964195725.1 uncultured Kiloniellaceae bacterium
ACATGGCGAATGCGAGCAATACAAAGAATCCTGAGAATACGATTAGTACCCACGGCTGGTTGAACGTCGCCTGTAATTGCGCGCCGGCTGCTGCAGCCGCGATTCCCGCGGCGGTGTAGATCTCGGTGGTCGCCGTATCATTAAAAAATGCCAGTGTGAAGCCGCGCATCGGGCTGGTCTTGTCGCCTTCGCCGGCAATGATCGATGTCAGAATGGGAATCATCGGCAATACACATGGCGTAAATGCCAGCAACAGGCCGAGCCCGAAAAATGTTGCAATAACTGCCCAGAGACTGCCCTCGATAATCAGCTGCGCGAGCTTACCTTGCTCGGAGATGGGTTCGTCGCGCCGCGGTAGCGAGGATAAGTCTGTGACCGCGCTTGCTTCCGGTAACGACGTAGATACAACACGTGTCGTTGGTGGGTAGCACAATCCGCCTTCAGCGCAGCCCTGGTAAGTAATTTCGAGTTCGAGTTCCATTGCCTCGGGTTTTGCGCGTGCCAGGGGCAGCCGCACGAACACGTCTTCGACGTAAACCTCGGACTCACCAAAGAATTCGT
>CAXMSR010000512.1:0-560 GCA_964195725.1 uncultured Kiloniellaceae bacterium
CGCAAGTGCTCACCCGCGAAGTCGACGGCGAAACCCACGAGCCGATGGAGCTGGCGCTGGTGGATTGCCCCGACGAATTCATCGGCGTGGTGACCGAGAAGCTGGCCGCCCGCAAAGGGCGCATGACCCAGATGAACAATCCCGGCCACGGTCGCACCCGCGTCGAGTTCCGCATCCCGTCTCGCGGGCTCATCGGTTATCGCAACGAGTTTCTCACCGACACGCGCGGCGCAGGCATCCTCAACACCATCTTCGACGGCTACGCCGCTTGGCACGGCCCGATTTTTAGCCGCATCACCGGCGCGCTGGTGGCCGACCGCCGTGGCAAGGCGACCCCCTACTCGCTCTTTCACATGCAGCCCAGAGGGGTGCTCTTCGTCGCTCCCGGCACTGAAGTGTACGAGGGGATGGTCGTCGGTGAAAACAGCCGCGACAACGATCTGGACGTCAACATCATCCGTGAAAAGAAGCTCACCAACGTGCGCGCTTCGGGCACGGACGACGCGATGCGCCTGACCCCGCCCCGCGAGATGACGCTGGAGCACGCGCTTGAGTGGATA
>CAXMSR010000513.1:0-558 GCA_964195725.1 uncultured Kiloniellaceae bacterium
GCGACGCAGTCCGAATTTTGGGATGCCCTCGAAAGCGGGAAATACGGTTGAAAGCCAATATTCGAGCGGTTTTTGCTTGGTGGGCCGTGCAGGGATCGAACCTGCGACCACCTGATTAAAAGTCAGATGCTCTACCGACTGAGCTAACGGCCCATATTTGGGAGGCTTGGTTGGGGCGAGGCGCCTTGAATGCGGCGGGGGCCGCTCCTACAATTCTGTGGCTCCGGACGCGCGATTATCTATAAGGCAGCCAATCCTGTCAAACGCTTTGGGAGTGCTCATTTCACGCGGTATACGCGATCAGCCACCTTCCGCCTGCAGTTTGCGGAGCCGGGTCTGTGCGGATATCGACACCCTGCTTCCGGGAAACCGATTGACCACTTGCGTCAATGTTATACGGGCGTCCTCCTTGGCGCCTATTTCGTACTGGATATAACCGAGTTTGAGCATAGCTTCCGCCACGCGGGCACTTTCGGGAAACCTTTGCACCACCGTCTGAAATGCCTTCAGGCCCCCTGGGAAGTCACGCGTGACATACATCGCCTCGCCGATCCAGTA
>CAXMSR010000514.1:0-257 GCA_964195725.1 uncultured Kiloniellaceae bacterium
GTCCAGCGGCCTTGCGCCGATTATCAGGTGCGCCGGGGCGTCGATATGCGTCCGCGTGTGAGAGAAGAAGGTGAGCTTCTTCTCTGCAAAGCCGTCTGCCTCTATCGTGTTGCCCTCGACGATGGTCGGCGGCTCGGTGCCGGGATAAACCGGCATTAAAGGTGTTATGGCGTGTGTCAGATCGATCACTCTCAACTTGTGTTCTCCGCTAATAGGGCCAAGCCCGCTACGGGCTCAGCGAAGGCTTTGCAACATCG
>CAXMSR010000514.1:318-558 GCA_964195725.1 uncultured Kiloniellaceae bacterium
CCTTGCCGTCCAGGTAGCCGTTCAAGCGCGCTGAACCGGTGGCCGCCACAAAGTCGGCTTCGCTGGTGTAGGTGGCGCGTAGCGTTGAATAGAGCGCGCGCTTTTTGCGCAGCAGATATTTCTGGTGGTAGTCCTCGGCGGGGTAAAAAGCGGTCGCCGCCTCTACCGCCGTCCCTACCTCGCCGCCAAGGCGTATTTGCACCTCGTCGCGCGAGCTTTCAATAACTGCCTGCTGTTCTT
>CAXMSR010000515.1:0-557 GCA_964195725.1 uncultured Kiloniellaceae bacterium
CGGAGCGATAAAGCTCCAGGGCAAAGACATCGGCAAAATATCGCTTACCGGGCTGCGTGAACACATCGGCTACGTGAGCCAGGATGCCTTTCTCTTCTCCGGGACGATAGCCGACAACATAAAACTCGGCGCAGCCGAGGCCACTGAAGAAGAGGTGCGCGAAGCCGCCCGCATCGCCGGGGCGGAAGAGTTCATCGCGGCACTTCCCCAGTGCTACGACACCGAAGTCGGCGAACGCGGGGTAAAGCTCTCCGGCGGCCAGCGCCAACGGATAAACCTCGCGCGCGCCGTCTTAAGAAACCCGGCGATACTGGTACTGGACGAAGCCACCTCGGCGGTAGACACCCGCACCGAAGAGCTGATACAGCGAAACCTCCACGCCTTTAGTGGCGACCGCATGACTCTGGCCGTAGCTCATCGCCTTTCCACCGTGCGCCAGTGCGACGAGATACTGGTGCTGGTAGACGGAGTAGTGGTGGAGCGCGGAAGTCACGACGGGTTGATAGCGTCTGGTGGGGTGTACAGTGATTTGTGGGCCGTGCAGAGTGGCGAGATTA
>CAXMSR010000516.1:0-556 GCA_964195725.1 uncultured Kiloniellaceae bacterium
GTTAATATGTTCCATGAAGTCGCCGGCGTCGGGATCCGGCACCGAGAATAAACGATCGTAGAGGCGCACTTGCGCGGGCACCGCGTGTTCGGCGGATACCCAGTGGATAGTGCCCTTGACCTTGCGCCCGTCGGGCGCAGAACCGCCGCGGGAATCCGGATCGTAGCGGCAGTGAACTTCGATCACTTCGCCACTGTCGTCTTTGATCACATCGACGCAGGTGACGAGATAGGCGTAGCGAAGCGGCGGATCCTCCATGAAATCGTCCCGCTCCACATACACCACCCGGGAGAACGGAATTTTTCGCGTGCCCATCTCCGGGTTCTGAGGATGGTTGGCGGCATCGAGCTGATCCACCTGGTCTTCGGGATAGTTCACGATGACCACCCGCAAGGGACGCAGAACACCCATCACCCGGGGGGCCTTTGCATCCAGATCCTCGCGCACGCAATTCTCCAGCAAAGCCACGTCGATGACGTTGTCTTTCTTGGTGACGCCGACTCGATCGCAGAGATCGCGGATGGCCGCCGCCGTGTAACCGCGTCGGCGCATGGCT
>CAXMSR010000517.1:0-553 GCA_964195725.1 uncultured Kiloniellaceae bacterium
CGCGAAGGTGCGGGCGGTAAGGTCTACCTTGAGGAGTCTTCCAGCCCAACCCGGCAAGGCTCAGTCCTCTTTGCTGTTTTTGTAGGCGTCGGCGCACTTCTGTGAGCAGAAGAGCTCGCCGCCGGGGCCCTTGACCGCCTGCTCGACGGGGATGTAGACGCCGCAGTGCGGGTCTTCGACCAGATCGCCCTCTCGCGTCTCATCCCGCGAGGCTTCGGGGGCCTTCCCGTTTTCTTTCGAGGCGGAACCACCCTTTAGCCCGGTGAAGAGCCTATAGGCGCCGTAGATCAGCAGCCCGTTTATTATCCATTTCAGCATGGAGGTTCATCTCCGTTCTTTTCCGGTTCGGCCAACGGGGCAAACTCGCACCGCTCGGGCACCGGGTGCTGTACTTCGAGCGGCGCTTTGGGCAATGCAGCAAAGAGCTCGGCTACGGATTTGCCGAGGCCGGGATGTAGCACGGCGGCGGCGATGTCGGCCAGCGGACGCAGCACAAAGTCGCGCAGGTGCATCCGGGGGTGAGGCACCGTCACGCGGACGTCTTCGATCACCC
>CAXMSR010000518.1:0-551 GCA_964195725.1 uncultured Kiloniellaceae bacterium
CGACTTTGCCATCGAGTTTTGCAGTTTCGCTGCGCTGTTGATGACACATTTATCCCGGATGTCCGAGGAACTGGTGTTGTGGACCTCCGCCCAGTTTAACTTTATTGAACTGCCCGATCGTTTTTGCACCGGCTCGTCGATCATGCCGCAAAAGCGCAACCCCGACGCCGCCGAGCTGATCCGGGCCAAGGTCGGGCGCATCGCCGGCGCGCTGGTGGCGCTGGTGATCGTGATGAAGGGCCTGCCGATGGCCTTTTCCAAGGACATGCAGGAGGACAAGGAGCCGCTGTTCGACGCCGCCGACTCGCTGGCCCTGGCGCTGGCGGCGATGGAGGGCATGGCGCGCGACATGGCGCCCAACGCCGAGCGGCTGCGCGCGGCGGCGGGCAGCGGCTTCTCGACCGCCACCGATCTGGCCGACTGGCTGGTGCGGGTGCTGGGGATGCCGTTTCGCGACGCCCATCACGTCACCGGGCGGATCGTCGGGCTGGCCGAGGCCGAGGGCTGCGATCTGGGTGCATTGACCCTGGACAAGATGCAGGCGGTCGAGC
>CAXMSR010000519.1:0-543 GCA_964195725.1 uncultured Kiloniellaceae bacterium
GAACGTTGCCTTCGCTGTCGACAATGGCTGGCTGAATCCCGAATAGGGGTTTGCTCGCCGAACCTGGCTTCAGGTCTGTTGCGCCGGGCAATGGCGAAATCAGGATGCCACCGGTTTCGGTCTGCCACCAGGTATCCACGATCGGGCAACGACCCTCGCCGACAACGTTGTAATACCATTGCCACGCTTCAGGGTTAATCGGCTCGCCGACTGACCCGAGCAAGCGCAGGCTCTTTCTCGACGTCGCCTTGTTGACGCTGTGCTTGTCGCAGACTTCCCAGAATCGCGACGACGTCGGATAATTTGGCACACCTTCAAACATCAATGTAATTGCGCCGTTCGCGAGCGGGCCGTAGACGATGTAGCTATGGCCGGTAACCCAACCAACGTCAGCGGTACACCAATAGACGTCGCCCGGGTGATAATCGAACACGTACTCGTGAGTCATCGCCGCATAGACCAGGTAACCGGCCGTCGTGTGCAACACGCCTTTTGGCTGCCCGGTCGAACCGGATGTGTAGAGAATAAAGAGAGGATCTTCGG
>CAXMSR010000520.1:0-539 GCA_964195725.1 uncultured Kiloniellaceae bacterium
GAGGAAGACCAGGTGTTGGCCGAGGAACTACTGGCAGATCCAAAGGAACGAGCAGAACACCTGATGCTGATCGACCTGGGTCGTAATGATGTCGGGCGGGTGGCGAAAACCGGAAGCGTGAAAATGACAGATAACATGGTCATCGAGCGCTATTCCCACGTCATGCACATTGTTTCTCAGGTGGAAGGCGAACTGGAAGATGGCCTGACTGCGATGGATGCGATCCGGGCGTCATTTCCCGCAGGAACTTTGTCCGGTGCGCCAAAAATTCGTGCGATGGAAATCATCAATGAGCTGGAACCGGTTAAACGCAATATTTATGCAGGCGCGGTGGGTTACATCTCGTGGCACGATGATACGGATCTCGCCATTGCGATCCGCACCGCGGTGATCCACGATGGCAAACTGCATGTGCAGGCCGGCGCCGGCATTGTTGCCGATTCGAATGCGGAGAAAGAATGGGAGGAAACCCGGAACAAGGGCAGGGCCTTGATTACGGCCGTTGACCGGGCTTCCAGGGGGCTTTAAGAAATTTATGG
>CAXMSR010000521.1:0-270 GCA_964195725.1 uncultured Kiloniellaceae bacterium
TCGGGCGAGGGTAAGAGTCCCGGCCGCTACGCTCGGCTGGTGCAGCAACTCAAGATCGGCCTACTCGGGTGCGGAAATGTCGGCGGGGCTCTTGTCGGCCAACTCGACGCCCGGCGCACCGCCATCGCCCGACGCACCGGTGTGGATCTCGCCATCGGAGCGATCGCCGTTCGCTCGGTCTCCAGAGACCGCGATGTCGACGTGGATGCGTCCCTTTTCACCACCGACCCGATGTCGGTTGTCGAGGATCCGGAGATCGACCTGGTCGTC
>CAXMSR010000521.1:280-538 GCA_964195725.1 uncultured Kiloniellaceae bacterium
GATGCTGGAGTCGACCTCCTCTTCGAGGCGGCCGTAGGGGGAGGAAGCCCTCTCATTCGCCCGCTCCGTGAGTCTCTGGTCGGAGAGAACGTCACCCGGGTCATGGGGATCGTCAACGGCACCACCAACTACATCCTCACCCAGATGGCGGAGAACGGGGCCAGCTATGCCGATGCGCTGGCGGAGGCGCAGAGCCTCGGATACGCCGAGCGCGACCCCACCGCCGACGTGGAGGGATACGACGCCGGTGCCAAGGCC
>CAXMSR010000522.1:0-530 GCA_964195725.1 uncultured Kiloniellaceae bacterium
GAGGCAGCAGAAATGACAGATAAAACCATCAGCACCTATCCGGTCCTGCCGCTGCGCGACATTGTTGTGTTTCCGCACATGATCGTGCCGCTGTTCGTCGGGCGCGAGCGTTCGGTGCGCGCACTTGAGCAGGTGATGAAGGATGACCGCCAGATTTTGCTGGCGAGTCAGAAGGATCCCTCCATGGACGACCCGGCCGAGGACGATATCTATCGGATCGGCGCGCTGGCCAATGTGCTTCAGTTGCTGAAACTGCCTGACGGCACGGTGAAGGTGCTGGTCGAGGGGCAGTCGCGGGCAAAGATCCTGAACTTCGTCGAGAATGAGTCCTACTTCGAGGCGGAAGTCGAGGAAATCGGTGACGGCGTGTCGGACCCCGCCACCGTCGAGGCACTGGGACGTTCGCTGACCGAGCAGTTCGAACGCGACGTCAAGCTGAACAAGAACGTCCCCGAGGAGGCGCTGGCCAATATCGGCGAGATCGACGACCCGGCCAAGCTGGCCGACACCATCGCCGGCCATCTGGGTGT
>CAXMSR010000523.1:0-530 GCA_964195725.1 uncultured Kiloniellaceae bacterium
CCTCTACGGGGCCCCAGTTGTGTACGCCCTCGTCGGTGAAGCGAAAGGGCATCAGCGCCCGAAGGCTCGTGCCGGGGCCGCTGTGCTGCCACCAGATCGGGTCGCCGTTCTGGGTGGGGCGATCGCTCAGGCCGAAGGGGAAGGTCAAAAACGCTTTGCGGCTGAGGTTGACCGGCAGCTTGTCCGCCTTGCCGTCGGCGCGGGCTACCATGCCCCCCGCCGTGTGGCCGTAGCCGTCGGGCACCGCCACGGTGCCGGGGTGGATGGTGCGCCACAGCTCAACCTCCAGCCTGGCGGTCCCGGCCCGGGTGCTCAGCTGGATCTTGTCGCCCTTTTTGACTCCCAGCGCCTTGGCGGTATCGGGGTGCAGCGCCGCTTTGCACTCATGGGCTATCTCGCGGCCCAGCCGTGAGTTGGCGTAGCGGCGCGGGATCGTCGTCGGGGCGTAGCCCACCAGCCTCAACCCTTCGGGGGCGACGGCTTTGGCATCGGCTGAAACCAGTCCCTTTTGGGAAATGGTGCTGCGTTTT
>CAXMSR010000524.1:0-524 GCA_964195725.1 uncultured Kiloniellaceae bacterium
ACGAGGCACCCGCCTTCTCGCTGCGCGGCCTTGACGGCGGCACCATTGAACTGGAAGCCCGGCGCGGCAAGCCGCTGACCGCAGTTATCTTCTTCGCCACCTGGAGCCCGCGTTCGCATCAGGCGCTCGTCGATATAGGCATGCTGCGTGAAAAATACGCAGCCAAGGGGTTTGACGCCATCATGGTCAGCGCGGAAAAAGAAGATACTCCAACTAGCTTTGACGATACCCTCTTCGATTACCTGGCGGGCACCAACGCCGACGTCCCCGTGGCTATGGACGACGGGCTCAACACCTACCACGACTGGCATGTCAAGGCGATGCCCTCAACCTATTTTCTCGACAAAGATCTGCGCAGGATCAACTTTATCGGCAGCGCGCCGTCCAGCTACAAGATGATGGTAGAAGATATCATCAAAGAAGCCCTCGGCCTCGTCCCCGAAGAAGACGAAGCCGACAAGGGCCCCACCCGCTATCAGGCGGCCAGGCCCCAGCTTCTGGGCTACGGCATGGCCAGCAAACTG
>CAXMSR010000525.1:0-523 GCA_964195725.1 uncultured Kiloniellaceae bacterium
AGCGCTTCATTGACACCTATTTCTCAACCTTTGAAGGCATGTACTTTACAGGTGATGGCTGCAAACGTGATGAAGACGGCTACTACTGGATTACGGGTCGTGTCGATGATGTCCTGAACATATCCGGACACCGCATGGGCACCGCCGAAGTCGAAAGTGCTCTGGTATCTCATCCCCTGGTCGCTGAATCAGCCGTTGTCGGTTACCCGCATGACATCAAGGGACAGGGCATCTACGTCTATGTAACCCTGATTGCCGGTGCAGAGCCCAGTGATGAGCTACGTATCGAGTTACGCAACTGGGTACGCAAAGAAATCGGCCCGATCGCCACACCCGATCTGATCCAATGGGCCCCCGGTCTGCCGAAAACCCGTTCCGGTAAAATCATGCGCCGAATCCTGCGCAAGATCGCCGAAAACGACTACGCGGCGCTGGGGGACACCTCGACCCTGGCCGACCCGTCGGTGGTCGACCACCTGATCGAGAACCGGATTAACCGTTGAGGCACTGGATTAGCCAATGA
>CAXMSR010000526.1:0-523 GCA_964195725.1 uncultured Kiloniellaceae bacterium
AAGAAGTTCGACCACCCCATCGCTCAAGCCGCGCGGGCCGACAGTTATCCGATAGGGAATTCCAACGAGTTCGGCGTCTGAAAACTTGACTCCGGGACGCACATCGCGGTCGTCGATGATCACGTCGACACCGGCTGCTTGCAGCTCGGCATATATCGAGTCCGCCGCCGCCACGGTCTCTTCATCATCCATCTTCACGACTGTGATTACGGCTTCGTACGGGCTGACCGATAGCGGCCATACGATCCCAGAGTCGTCGTTGCAGGATTCGACGACTGCCGCCATAGCGCGCCCGACCCCAATGCCGTAGGAGCCCATCCACACGATGCGGTCTTCGCCTTGGGGGTCGGCCACGCTGATTCCCAGCGCCTCACTGAACTTGGTGCCGAGCTTGAAGATGTGGCCGACCTCGATCGCTCGGACGACCTCGATTGCCGTTCCACAGCTCGGGCAGGGCTCGCCTGCACTGACCTCGCGCAGGTCGACCCACTCGTCGACCCGGATGTCGCGTGCGATGTCGACG
>CAXMSR010000527.1:0-521 GCA_964195725.1 uncultured Kiloniellaceae bacterium
GCCAAGACCACCGAAGCGGTCTTTCGCCCCACCCCGGGCAATGATTCCAACACCTCGCGCCGACCCGGCACCTCGCCGCCAAAATCGGCCTGAAGCCTTTTAGCCATCGCCACCAGACTCTTCGCCTTGTTCCTGAAGAGCCCGATGGAGTGGATCATCTGCTCAACCTCACCCTGCGTGGCGCCCGCCAGCTCTTTTGTGCCGGGCCACTTTGCAAAAAGCGCAGGAGTGACCATATTTACCCGCACATCGCTCTAGCCCCGACGCCTGGAGAAGGTCGAGCACCTTAACTATTCTGTCAGTTTGCGCGTTGGATTTTTTCATGGTGTGCCGAGCTTATCAGAAAGGTGCGCAAATCGTAAAGCACCGCGCACGGGCAGTCTTGACATTGCCTGTGCCATAGGGGTAGATTTGGTGTTTCAGCTGCTATTTTACAATAACTGCAACCGACAAGCAGATTTCCGGAGAGACCATGCCCAGTACCGCAGAAAGCCTTCTGAAACGCACAGGAAAAAGCCTTT
>CAXMSR010000528.1:0-517 GCA_964195725.1 uncultured Kiloniellaceae bacterium
AATCAGTTTGCACAGATGGTGAGCAGAGATCGCGCTGCTCTGGAGCGCTGGTCACTTGCGAATCTCGAAGCCGTATTCGTGTACCGCATCGACCAGCACGCCTAGATGGTCGGGTTCCACCGTCTGATGGATGCCGTGGCCGAGGTTGAAGATATGTCCATTGTGATTCCCGAAACGCGTAATGATATCGCGTGCTTTGGCACGGATGACGTCGGGGTCGGCATAGAGTACGCAGGGGTCGAGGTTGCCCTGCAAGGCGACGCGATCGCCGACACGCAGGCGGGCCTCGTCGATGTCGATTGTCCAGTCGAGGCCAAGTGCATTGCAGCCGCTATCGGCCATCGCTTCGAGCCATTGTCCGCCGCCCTTGGTGAATAAGGTTACCGGTATGGTTTGACCCTCGTGCTCACGTTTCAAGCCGGCAACGATCTGTGACATGTACTGGAGCGAAAAATCACGGTAGGTTTCGGGCGTGAGTACACCACCCCAGGTATCGAATATCATCACGGCCTGCGCC
>CAXMSR010000529.1:0-513 GCA_964195725.1 uncultured Kiloniellaceae bacterium
GACAGCGGCTATCCGTCGCATCGCGGTGCGCCCCCCACACAGCGAGGCCGACCCGGCGCCATCGATCTCGACGAAGCCCCTCGTACAGTACGAGGCGAGCTGCTCTCCTCCGACGACGAGTAGCGCATTCTTCGTTCAAGTTCGCATTCGCGTTCCTAGTTCCTAGTTTCCCTCTGCCAGCGGCCGCGGGCCCTGCTAACGTGCCGGTGAATGGCGGTGCCCCCCAAAGCCGAGCGCGCCCGCGTGTTGGTGGTTGACGACGAGGAGACCATTCGCGACATGTTGGCGGAGTTCCTCGAGATGGAGGGCTACGTCGTTCGCACCGCCGAGGACGGCATTGCGGCGCTGAACGAACTCGAGAACGGCTACTTCGATCTGGTCATCACCGATCTCAAGATGCCGCGCATGGGCGGGATCACTGTGCTGGAGCAGATGCGCAAGCACGCGCCCTCCGCCATGGGGATCATCATGACCGGCTTCGGTACCGTGGAGACGGCCATCGATGCCATGAAG
>CAXMSR010000530.1:0-511 GCA_964195725.1 uncultured Kiloniellaceae bacterium
ATCATTACCTGGAGGTCGACTTCGACCTGTCCGAGGTCATGTTCGTTGCAACGGCCAATTCGCTGAACATTCCCAGCCCTTTGCTGGACCGAATGGAAGTCATCCGCATCCCCGGTTACACCGAGGACGAAAAACTCAACATCGCCAAGCGTTATTTGCAGCCCAAGCAGTTGGAACAGCACGGCCTGGCTGATGATGAGATCACGATCAGCGAGACTGTCTTGGTGGATATTATCCGATATTACACCCGGGAATCCGGTGTCCGAAATCTTGAACGCGAACTGGCCAAAATCTGCCGTAAAACAGTGAAGCAACTGGCGCTGGAGAAGGACCGGGAAAAGGTTACGGTCTCCACCCGCAACCTTGATTCTTTCCTCGGCGTGCGCCGTTTCCGTTATGGCGTGGTCGAAGAAGAGAATGAAATCGGCCAGGTAACCGGGCTGGCATGGACCGAAGTGGGTGGAGAGTTATTGCGCATCGAGGCCACCCTGGTACCAGGCAAGGGCAATAT
>CAXMSR010000531.1:0-505 GCA_964195725.1 uncultured Kiloniellaceae bacterium
CATGCGGCAGCCAGTTTCATGACATCATCCGAAAGGGTTGCGCTGAAGAGTACGGTCTGGCGCTTTTCCTTCGGAGGCGTCTTGTAGATAATGCGGCGCACGTCGGGAATAAAGCCCATGTCGAGCATGCGGTCGGCTTCGTCGATCACCATGATTTCGGTGAAGGCCAGCTTCACCACGTTCTTGCTCGCAAAATCGAGCAGGCGTCCCGGGGTGGCGACCACGATATCGATCTGGTTGTCTTCCAGTTGGCGCTGCTGCTTGTTGTAGTCCATGCCGCCGTAAAGCACCACGGTTCGCAGGCCGGTAAACTGATTCAACCCCTCGGAGTCGGCACCAATCTGCATGGCCAGCTCGCGCGTCGGCGCAATGATCAGCGCACGCGGGCAGGCATGGCTTTGCTTCTGCAGCGGGTTTTTCAGGCAGTGATTAATGATGGAAATCAGAAATGCCGCCGTTTTGCCGGTACCGGTTTGTGCGCGGCCCGCCATATCCCGGCCCTTAA
>CAXMSR010000532.1:0-503 GCA_964195725.1 uncultured Kiloniellaceae bacterium
CAGAAAAGCGCTTCTGATCGTCGGGGTCTTTCTGGCGGCGTATTATATGCCGCTGGAGTCGAGCCGTGTGCAGGGGGCGATCGTCGAGTCGTTTCTGATGCTCCAGGATTACGCGCAAAAGCATGTGCTGACCTGCCTTATTCCCGCTTTTTTCATCGCGGGGGCTATTTCCGTATTTATCAGTCAAGGCGCGGTGTTAAGGTATCTGGGTTCTCAGGCGAAGCGGGTAGTGGCTTACTCGGTGGCGTCGGTGGCGGGCTCGGTGCTGGCGGTGTGCTCGTGTACGGTGCTGCCGCTCTTTGCCGGAATCTACGGACGCGGCGCAGGCATCGGTCCCGCCAGCGCGTTTCTCTACTCCGGCCCGGCGATAAACGTGCTGGCGATTGTGCTCACCGCAAAAGTGCTCGGCCCCGAGCTGGGGATAGCCCGCGCCGCAGGGGCGATCATCTTTGCCGTCGCCATTGGGCTGCTCATGGCCTTTACCTTCAGAAAAGAGGAGCAGG
>CAXMSR010000533.1:0-502 GCA_964195725.1 uncultured Kiloniellaceae bacterium
GGACGAGCCCCTGTCGGGCCACCCCGGCCCCGGCTCGGGCGAAGCGCAGTACGGCGCGCCCACCGTCTCACCCGATGTTCTTCACGCCCGCACCGTCTATCTTTTTGGGCACAGCGTACTCAGCGGCCGCTTTCAGGTGCCCCTGGCGCGCAACCTGATGGACGCCAAGCTAAAGGGCGCCGACATCCACCTTTTCGACTCCGTGGCCGGCTCCACCGGCTCGGTCGCCACCTGGCACCCCGTCTACCCCGGAGCCGAGGGCGATCGCTCGCGTACTGCTGGATTATCCCAACATCCTGACAGACAGAAAACTTGTAAGAAGCGCCATCGCCAAGATGCCGGAGAACCCCATAAGGCGTCGCGCAGTGTTAGCGTTGATGAAGGAGAGCCCCGAGAAAAAGCTCTTGCGCGAGCTGATCAAGCGCTCCAACGACATCATGACCCTGATGCTTGAGCTGGTTGAAGCCCTGGACAAGCTGGAAGCACAGCTAGAGCCCTACAC
>CAXMSR010000534.1:0-501 GCA_964195725.1 uncultured Kiloniellaceae bacterium
CTTTTTTCGGCTCAGTCGCTGAGCACCCTGTTCAGCTTCAGCGATATCTTTTCCAGCAGCTCTTTCTGGTTCTTGAGCTCTTCTCGAAACTCCCTCTTGTCGGTGTGTGCGATCTCCGTTTTCAGGTCGGAGAGGTAGCAGTCCACTGCACCTTTCAGTGCTTCCGCTTCCTTGGGTTCGATATCCAGCTGCGCCATTTTTGCCTCCTTATGACAGGGACGATACGTTTTGCAGCGTAATGGACTCATTGCCTCTAAGACTATTGCTCAAAAACCCACAAACAACCGTTTCAGTAAAAAATGTTTTTTTAGGCCTGTTTTTGAGGTGCAGTGCTTAAAGGAAAGCACGGTTTTAGGCGTAGCGTCGCAACGTTACCCTCTGTCGAGAGAAAAGGGTGTTAGGCTGTTTTTTTATGTAGTCTTGATGGGAGAGAGTTATGTTCAGATCTCTTGTTTTTGCATTGGCTGCGCTAGCTGCAGCCTTGCCGTCGACCGGTGCCAG